>DSCM01000143.1 GCA_011049115.1 Pseudomonadota bacterium | reverse complement strand
ACTGTGTTTCGGCAGAGTCGGGAGCAGAACCCATACTCAGAGAATTTGTGAGCGGCCGAGCTGGCGATTCCAGAATAACCGCCGCCACGCCCCGGTCTCGCATCGATCTGGGAGTGGCCCAACATCGATGATAAAAGAATATCCGGTTTTACCAAATCGCGGTTCCAGGATGCTCTCCCTGAAATCATCGACATTGATCAGCTGCCGGAACTCATGCCGGTAGGATGTAACCGAGATAATCCAGTCCCAGGGCTCGAAATAGGTCATGTACAAGGCTTTGGGAAAGGGTTCCGCTTCGCCGGGGTTCTGCCATTCATACTCGAGATACCCTTCATGGCGCTTCATCTGCTCCTGCACAAAGGAAAAGTGGGCAAAATTCTTACCCGCAACCTTTGCGTTGGGATGCACCACCGCCACCCCGGCACTGTCGACACAATAGATGTATCCCGTCTCGCCGATGCGCTGGCTGAACAACACCTTCAGGGCTTCTTGTTTGGCGCCGGCTTCGCTGATAGCCCCGGCTTCATACTCCGCGTAAAGGGATTGGACAATTTCCAGATTCTGCTCGGCCACCGCGCGCAGATAATTTTTTATTGAAACATTGGCGGAGGTGCGAACCATACCGAGAATGGCCGCGGTGGAATTCTGCAACTCACTTTCGATATTGAGCTCCACGGTTTTTCGCATCAGGGAGCCGATAAAGGTGGTGCACAGCAACAGCGAGGCAACCACCACCAACGAATACCCACCCCATAACTTCGGTCGAATGCCCAGATTCCGGAAAAAGCCCACGATCGGTTTCACCATCATTACCCTTAGGCCGAAGAAGAAGCTCATGGCTGCGCCGCGAAGACGCCCTTTTCTCCGTCGATTATCGGCAAATTACCGGCTGCGCCGGGCGCGGCTTTCCCGCATTGTCGCCGGGCCGGCCTTTGGCCGACCGCCGCCACGAGCGGGAGAGTGAAGTCTCAGACAACCCCCGGCCGGCGGCGTCAGGAACGCGCGGCGGCGACCCAGTTAAGAGCGGCCTCGGGACAGGAGGAAAAATGCAGATGAACATAGCTGGCAAAGACATTGTTTTTTCTGACGCCGCCGGGCGTTTCCCGGCCGCCGCGGTCTTTTTGCCGGAAAAAGGGCGCGGGCAAGGAGCCGGGAGCCATCTCGGACCAGTGAAATTCATGGCCGCGCAAAACCGTGCCCGCCGGACCGAAGAGGCTTTCGTCCAGGGTCGTGATCTCGCGATAACCCAGGGCCTTGAGCGAGTCCCGCATGGTCGCGTGCCCATCCAGAACCCCGCACATGGGAAAGGTCCGGCCCTGACTATCGGTCAGCGACCGCCCCAGATACATGAAGCCGCCGCATTCACCGTAAACCAGCCCCCCGCCGGCCGCAAACCGCTGAATCGCGGCGCGCATCTTCTGATTAGCGGCCAGTTCGGCGGCGAAGACCTCTGGAAAACCACCGCCGAGATAGAGCGCCGCCACATTCGACGGCAGGTCTTCGGCGCTTATGGGGGAAAACTCAACCAACTCAAAACCGGCCTCCCGAAGCCGATCGAGGTTATCAGGATAGTAGAAATGAAAAGCCGAATCCCGGGCTAGGGCCAACCGCACCCGTGGTTTCCGGGGCCGGTCGGCCGCGACGGGGGCCCGCGTCGGGCGCGGACGCCGAACCAGTTCCAGCAACCGGTCGATCGCGAGATAGGTTTCCGCGCCGGCGGCCAGCTCGGCAAACCATTCCTCCGACTTGTTGTTTTCGAGAAAAGGCACCAGGCCAAGATGGCGCTCCTCCAGGCCCCAGGCCGCGATTCTCGGTAAGGCTCCAAGCAGCGGCGGCAGGCCGGCCCGTTCCAGGGCTTCGGCCAGAATCCGGCCATGCTCCGGACTGCCGACCTGATTGGCGATGACGCCGACGATCTGAATCTCGCGATTGAATTCGCAAAAGCCCTTGACCAGGGCGGCAATGCTGCCCGCCATGCCCCGGGCCTCGACCACGAGAATAACCGGCAAGTCCAGCAACCGGGCGCAATCGGCGCTGCTGCCCGCCAGGACGCCGGGGGCGAAGCTGTCAAAAAGCCCCATCACCCCTTCAACCACGGCCACATCGGCCTGGGCGCCGGCCCGGGCGAAAGAATCGCGCACGCTCGCCTCCCCCATCATCCAGGTATCGAGATTGATCGACGGGCAACCGGCCGCGCGTTCGTGAAAGGTCGGATCAATATAATCGGGTCCGCATTTATAAGGCTGCAGGCGATAGCCGCGCTGCCGCAAGGCCCGCAACAGGGCCAGGGTGATAGTGGTCTTGCCGCTGCCGGAATGAGTCGCGGCCAGGCAAAAAGCGGAAAAATCAGTTTTCGGGGAAATATTTTTCACGATAACCTCGGCGATCATAAAGATTACCCCGGCTGATGACCGAGGTCGCGTTACCTATAATAATCAATGAATTCATGTCAACCCTTTCCGCCGGAAAATCGGCCAGCGGCCCGAGCCAGCGCTCTTCATCCCGACGGCTGACATTTTTCAGCAAGGCCGCCGGAACCTCCGGCCCCCGCTGCCGGACAAAGATCGCCAGGGCCTGCTGCAACAGCTCGCGACGCTTTTTCCCCGCCGGGTTGTAAAGGGCGCAGGCCAGTTCGGAGAGCGCCGCCGCTTCCAGATTTTTAACAATCACCGCGGTCGGGGTAAGCAGATCGGAAAGACTGAGAATCACACAGCCGTTGGTCAGAGGCGAGCCCAGCGCGGCGGCGGCGGCGAAAACCGCACTCAGACCCGGCACGACCTCAATCTCGACTCCGGCGAAAACCGCCTCTCGATCCCGCAGTTCATAGAGCAGACCGGCCATGGCGAAAATGCCGGGATCACCGGAACAGACCACGCCGACATCACTACCCGCAGCGGCCGCCGCCAGGGCCCGGCGGCAACGCTCGACCTCGGCTCCCATGCCGCTGCGAATCACCTTTTTGCCGACCAGCAGATCGTCGATCTGATCCAGATATTTCCCGTAACCGACCACCACCGGGGTTCGAGCCAGAGCGGCCAGGGCGGCCGGGGTCATCAGCCGGCGCTCACCCGGACCCAGACCTACCACATACAACGTTCCGTTTCCCGACATTTTATCATCCCATGAGCCCATAAAAATCCCTTACGACCTTTCCATCCAGGCCAGCGCCAGGGTCAGGCTGGTAAATTTCTCTTTTTTGGCAACAAGCTCGCCGCCCCCCGCCAGCAGGGCAGCGGCTTCGGCCACCGAATATACCCCAATCTTTTCATGCACGGCCAACGATGGGCTCGGTACTCGAACCCGGCTCAATTCACTGATTGAAAAAAAGATTATTTCAAGTTGCAATCGCCGGGCCAGTTCAAGCAGGCCGGCTTCGTCCCGCTTGATCTCACAACTGGCGAGGACCGCCAATTGCCCCCGACGGCAGCCGTGCCCGGCGAGAAAACCATTCAGGGCCCGCTCTAGTTCATCCGCGCCGACCCCACGCCGGCAACCAAGGCCAAGTGCCAGTTTCATAATGTTGACCGCGAGCGTAACACCAGAATCTCCACGTCGTCCGGGCCGGCCCAGTCCGGCGGCGGATCAAGGACCACCGCCAGGCCGGCCTGAATTTCCGCCGGCTCGCCCAGCCGCCGCAGGTTGACCTGCGCGGCGTAATAGCGCTCGAATACGGCCTCGGGAAGCAGCAGGTCAAGCGGCCGGGCTTCGAGCAGGGCGGCATTGAAAATTTTAATCCGGCTCGGATTTTCGACCCGCCAGCCGGAAAGGGCCGCCAGTTCATCAAAGGCCATCAGGTCCCGGCTGTCGGTGGCCGTGGTAATCACCGCCTCACCTCCGGTGATTCCGGCAATGCGGCGGGCCAGCCGATTGGCCCCGGCGATATGACCGCCAACCAGGCTGATCACCCGACTGCCGTTTTCAGCACAAACCACGACCGCCGGATCGCAGGTTTTATTCTTGAGCAAGGGCGCAATCTGGCGCACGGCGATTCCCGCCGCCGTGATGAAAATATGACCGGCGTAGCCCGCCCAGTTTTTTTCGACCAAAGCTCCAAGCCCGCTCGCCGCAAATGAAGTTTCTCCCGCCCGGGGTGACCCCAGGCGCTCGGGGAAAAAAACCTCGGCCGGGGACAAGCCCGCCGCAATTTCGCGGGCCTTTTCCCGACCTTCCCGCGAAAGCGCGTACAGGGCCACGCGACCGGCAAAATAATGATCGGCCCGCAAGCTGCGATAACCATGGGAAAAATCCTTGTCATACAGCCGGGACAGTTCTCCGGAACGTTCCAAAACCCGCCCGACGATCACCAGAGCCTGACGCGCGATGCCGGCCGCCCTGGTTCTTTCGGCCAGCTCGACCAGCCGGGAACGAACCAGCTTCTGATTGGGCCAGCTCGCCCGATAAACCACGGCGGCCGGAGTGGCGG
This sequence comes from Pseudomonadota bacterium, assembly GCA_011049115.1. Classification (NCBI taxonomy): domain Bacteria; kingdom Pseudomonadati; phylum Pseudomonadota; species Pseudomonadota bacterium. The sequence continues at coordinate 6,980 of DSCM01000143.1, read as the reverse complement.
GAGCGAGCCCGGCCGCCAGCAGTTCGGCCACCAGGGCTTCGAGATTGCCGGCGCTCAGAAAAAAAGCCAGGGTCGCGCCGGTGGCCGCAAAAGCGGCCACCGTTTCACGCTCAGGCATCGACGTACGCCCGTTCGTCCGGGTCAGAATCAGACTCTGACTTAAACCCGGCATAGTCATTTCGCACTTGAGCGCGGCGGCGGCGGCGAAAACCGCGCTGACTCCGGGAATGATTTCGTAATCGATACCAAGCTCATCGAGCCGGTTCATCTGTTCCGAGATCGCCCCGTACATGGCCGGATCGCCGGTATGCAGCCGGACCACGCCCTGACCGGCGGCCACCGCTTTGCGCATCAAAGCCACCACCTCGTCCAGATCAAGCCCGGCACTGTCCACCAGACGGCATTCCGGCCGGCAATGCCGCAACACCTCGGGATTGACCAGGGAACCGGCATAAATCACCAGATCGGCCCCCTCCAAAGCCCGGGCCGCACGCAGGGTCAGCAGATCCGGCGCTCCGGCCCCGGCCCCGGCAAAAATCACGCTCTTGTTCATAAGCCGATCTCCTTGACAAAAACAAACAGGTACACCGGGTTGTCGCTTTTCATGAAACGATAACGTCCGGCCAGGCCCGTCAAGCGGGAAACCGCGATTTGCACGGCCTCACGACAAGCCTCCGGCCGCCAGGCGATCAGCTGCTGCAAAGCCTCCATGGTCACTGCGGCGACCACCATCCGGCCTCCGGATACAAGGGCGGCAAAGGCCTGTTCCATAATCAGCGGCAGCTGTTCGCCGCCCCCCCCGATAAAGATTCGTGCCGGCGGCGGCAGAAGTTTCATCCCGGCCGGAGCGGAGCCAAGGCTTATGCCGTAGTTGGCAAGCCCCAGTTTCTGCATGGTGGTCCGAATCCGCGCAACCCGCTCCGCTTTTTTTTCGAGCCCGAAAACCCGCATTTCAGGACGCAGGCCGGCGGCCTCCAACCCCACCGAACCACTGCCGGCGCCGATATCCCAAAGCACTCCGCTCGGCGGCAGACGCAGCTTGGCCAACGCCGCAGCCCGAATTTCCGGATGGGTGATCAGGCCGTTTTCCGGAGCAAAAAAAGCGTCTTCCAGGCCCAGGGCCAGAAACGGTCGCTCCGTCCCCGCCTCATCTTCCAGCAGCACCAGAAAAGACAGCGGCCCGCAGGCCAGGGCCGCAATCGCGGCCAGATTCGAGGAAACGATCCGCTCTCCGGCCAGCCCCAGATTTTCAGCCAGCACCGCCGGACGCCTTTCCTGCTCCGGAAAAATCTCCAGCAGTTCGGCCGCCAGGCGCGCGGCATTCCGGCGGCCGCCCCCATAAACCACGGCCAGCCGGGCGCTGATGATTTCCCGGGCGGGCAGCGCGCCCCCCTGATGTAAACTGAAAAAACGGGCCGCCTCCCAGGGCTTTTGCAGAAAGGCAAACAAACCCTGAAAAGCGGTCGGTCCGGGAATGATCCGCAACGCAAAATCCCGGCGCCGCTCCGCCGGCAAGCGGGCGAAGGTACCGCCGATACCATGAAACAGGGCGTCGCCCGAAGCCAGCACCAGAATCCGACGGCCGCGCGCGGCCAGTTGACACAGGGTCGCGACCGCCTTGGCGCTGTCGGCCGCGAGCACCACCTTTTCCCCGGCAAACGCCGCCAACGCCGACAGCAAAGCGCGGCCGCCGGCCAGAACCTCGATTCCGGCAAAAATTTCATCCTGTAAGGCGGGCAGGTTTTTCAGCCCGGGGCCGCAGGAAAGAATGGTGATGCTTCCGTTCATCAAAAAACCTGTCTCACTTAAAATACTGTGTTTAAACAACGGCAACGGCAACCTGAGCCCGCAGGCTCGCGCCCGGAAGATAAATATCAGGAACTTCCCCGGTCCAGCAGCAGCCTGCCCTCGAAATCAAAGAGCAGCAGACGCAGGTGCAAAGTCGGAAACCAGTCCCGCAAAACCCCGAGGGCCCGCTCGACCAGCCGACCCAAACAGGCTTCAAGCCGGGCCGCGGGAATCAGTTCCAGGGCCTGACGCACGGCCGGACAAGCCGCAAGTTTTGCCGCCGTTGCCGCATCGCCGCCGACCGCGAGAAAAGCTTCGACCAGCGGAGCCAGGGTCTGGTCGACGTTGGCGGCGTGCGTGTTATGGTAAGCGGCGGCGTATTTGCAGAGCTTGCCCGGCATGCAGGCAATGACCACCTGCGTCAGGCCTTGTGCTTGCGCCGCCCGCAAGCTGTCGTAAATAAAATCCCCGATCCTGACAAAACAGCTTTCGTCAAGTTCCGGCAGCCGTTCGGCGGCCGCTCGCAGCGTCCGGCCGCCGGTGGTCAGCACCAGCCGCTCGCCCCCGGCCAGGGCCAGGGCCCGGACCAGAACCATGATGGTTTTGACATAGGCCTTGTGGCTGTAAGGATAAACGATGCCCGAAGTTCCGAGGATGGAAATGCCTCCGACGATCCCGAGCCGGGGGTTCAGGGTCCTTTGGGCCAGCCGTCCACCCTCCGGCACCGTGATGGTCAGCAGACCCCATTCCGGCGTTTCACCGAAACCAATCCGGGCGAGGTTGGCGGCCAGCATCTTCCTCGGGCCCGGATTGATCGCCCAGTGGTTTTCCGCGCAGTCCAGCCCCGGCCGCCGGCAGAGACCGACGCCGTCGCCGCCGCGCAGAATCAGATGAGCGCGACCGATTTCAAGCAGGTAGTCATGCGGCCCCAGCGCCGCGGCGGAAACCGGAAGATACTTCGCCAGAATCAAGGCCTTATCGGTGACATCCGGATCATCGCCGCCGTCCTTGACGACCGCGAATTCGGCCCCGCCCCGCCAGTTGGTCGCAATCGCCCGCCGCCGACCATCCGGAAAACACAGCTCCACAACCGCCGGGATTTCTCCCCGCCGGGATCGCAGATAAGCCGCAACACCGGCGGCGGAGGCCGCCGCCCCGGTCGTGAATCCGCAGCGCAACGAAGACTTCACCTCACTTAAACTCCGACTTTGAAAATCACCGCTCCGGCCCGGGTGCATACCGGTCAGCGCGCTCCCTCAAGTAAAAAAAAGTAACTGGATCGTGTCCCCAGAATGTTCCCCCCAATATCTCCCTGACTGGTCCCTATTCCCAGGATATTCCAGAATCTTCGGCTAGTCACAAAAAAATCTCGCCGTCAGGACAAGTGGTTCTCGATAATGCCGTGCAGGGCGGCCACGGCCAGGGCGCTGCCGCCGCGGCGGCCTTCAACCACAATCTGGGGCAAGGAGGCGGCCGCCAGCATCGCCTTGGCCTCGATCACGTTGACGAAACCGACGGGAATGCCGATCACCAGGGCCGGGCGCAGTCCTTCCTCCTCGGCCAGCTGCACGATCTTCGCCAGCGCCAACGGGGCGTTGCCGATCAACACCACGGCCCCGGCAAGCAGGGGACGGGCTTTTTCCACCGCCGCCAGGGCCCGGGTCGTCCCCCGCGCCGCCGCCGCCAGGGCTACATCGGAATCGGCAATATAACAATGCACCGACGCTTTCTCATAGCAGGGATTGAGCTGACGCAAACGGGCCACGGAAACCCCGCTGCGGACCATGTTGGAATCACAGAACAGGGGCGCGCCGGCGGCCAGGGCGGCAAGCCCCGCCGGGATCGGATCATGGCGAAAACGCAGCTGCTCGATAATGGAAAAATCTCCGGTCGTATGAATCAGACGCCGAGCCACATGCCATTCAGCCGGACTGAAGAAATGTCGCGAAGCCAGCTCATCGATACGCCGAAAACTCTCCCGCTCAATCTCATCACCCGACATCTGCCAGTTTACCTGATTATGCATTTCCATACCTCATGACCGGCGCGTTCAGATATCGACCACTCGAATCTGCAAGCACCAATGCGTCGCCTTCCCCGCGCCGGTTGAACCTTTATAATTTTCGACAGAAAGCTTCATAACCTTTCCAGGCCTCGGACTCGGCCAGGACTCCACCCTCAACATTTAGCAAAAGCTGTTCCAGCTGACGCAAGCCCGGACCCCAAACCCCGGCGGCTTCGGCGCTCTCCGCAGTCCTGGGCTCCGCCACGACGGTCCGCGGCACCGACGCCAGCCCCATTTTCCGCAGGCAGGCGAAAGCGGCCGCATCTTTTTGCGCAAACAAAGCCCCGGAGAAGTTACCCGCCGCCCGCAACAGGGTTTCGAGCAACTCGGCCACGCCGGACCCGTCAACCGCCAGAACGACCAGTTGCAAGCTATTTGCCACCCGCCCGCAAGAAAATTCCCGCACCCCCCAGACCAGTCGCAGCTGCCGCTCCAGCCGAGCTTCAAGCTCCGGGTCAGTTCCCCTGTCGCCGCCTGCGTCCAGCTCCAGCACGTAAACCGTGAGCACCGGCCCGAGACTCAGCATTTCCAGCTGAGGCCTAAGATAATTCCTGATCTCCCGAGCCCGCCGACAGGCTACCCCCTCGGTGCTGACCGCCAGTTGCAGGCCCGGCGCGCCACAGCCGGCCGGCGTAATGAAGTCCCCCTGAGGCCAGTTTTCATCAACCCCGCAGGCCAGGATCCTTCGCGTCCGGGCCAGTTCCAGCAGCCGGCGGTTGAGAACGGCATCGGAGGTCGCCGCGAAACAGAGAAAAACCTCCCGCAGATCGTCGTCGACAAACGGCCGCAGGCTCAGTTCCAGGCGACCCTGCCCGGCATAAGCGGCAATGGCCGCCACGACCTGCGGCGCGACCACGCGCACCCGGGCTCCGGAAAGCAGCAGCCTTTCGATCTTTCGCCGGGCCACCCGACCGCCGCCGACCACCAGACAAAGACGATTTTCCAGTAGCAGATTGACCGGATAACTGATCACCGCCGCGCCCCTGCAGCCAAAAACCCGCGCCTCATTTCAACTCCGCTTGACAATCAGCAGGGAAAGATATTCCTCCGGCCGCGCCAGAATCGCCTGCGGATCACGGCTGACGAATTCACCCTCCAGGGCCAGGCGGCTGCCGTAAAGGATGCTGCAATCCGGCTGCCGGGCAAAATACTCGACCAGGCGATTGCGGTTCTTGTAACTCTTGAGCAGCACCGTGGTCGACTTGGGGGGCAGGTCAAGATTCTCGGGCTCGATCCGGTTCTGCCCCGGCAGGACGCAGAGCCGCTCTTCATCCTCGACCAGCACGGTCTGGGACCGGGCCGCAAGCGCCGCAAAAGAGGTGATGCCGGGGGCGATTTCGCTTTCCAGATTCGGCATTTCCTCGCGCAACAGCGCGAACAGATAGCCAAACGTGCTGTAGGTCGAGGGATCGCCCAGGGTCGCAAAGGCGCAATCCCGGCCCCGGCGCAACTCGGCGGCGATGAGGGCCGCATTGGCGCGCAGCACCGCCCGGCGTTTTTCCCAGTCGCGGGCCATGCTGAACACCAGCTCCCTTTTTTCGGCCTTGACCTGGTCGACAAAATCGACCACCTGACGCGAGACGCTGAAGGCAGAATTGACCCCCACCGCCGTGAAGATCAGATCGACCCGACGCAGGATCTCGACCGCCATCAGGGTCAGATAACGGGGATCACCCGGCCCGATACCGACTCCATAAAATCTACCCGGTTTCATTTTTCAAGTTTTCTCCCTGGCTGAAATTTATCCTCGGCACCTTTGTGATCTTCAGCAAAGATCCCGGCAATCGCTCCCCGGCGCACCCAGACCGACCAGATGAATCCGACCGGCAAAACCATCATTTTTCAAGCCCCTGAAGTTCATCTCCGAAAGCCCTCTGCAGGCACTGCACGACAACCCGGCGCCAGGGCCGACATCCTGCGGCCGGCCGCAATCGACTTTAAGGTTTTTTCGAGCGCGAAGAGCGCGTCCACGAAACCAAAAAATCCCGGACCGAAACGCAATGGTTTCGATCCGGGATTCCCAGTTTTATCCGCATGGATTCGATAAAGCCCGCCTCTGTCCTCGAGAGATGACTTTTTCATGCAGGCAGGTCTTCTGACTTCCGGATCAAGCTACCGGCCGAACCTTCCCAACCTGATCAAAGGTCAGTGGTTATAACGGCTTTCGTCCCCGGTTACAGCGGCGGGCCCGTCCCCGATTTTAACGGGGTTCCCTGTTAGGCTCCAATGGAGCACCTGAATGTTATGTCTTAAACGGCTGCCATGTAGCTTTTTTTTCCCGCCATGTCAAGCGGAAAACCCGGATGGGAAACCCGGCCCGAGCCGCCTACCCCAGTTTCAGACCATCTTTATCCCGCATCATGCCTTCATATTCTTCCGGGTAGTGTTTTTTCATGCAGGCGGGACAAATCGTATGGCTGAAATCAACCCCCGAATGTTTATGAATGTAATTTTCCAGCTTTTCATAATAACCTTCATCGTTTCTGATGCTTTTGCAGTAGGCGCAGATCGGCAGTATGCCGCGCAGGGTTTTGACTTCGGCCAAGGCTTAGCGGAGTTGGGCCTGGGACGCCAGAAGAGTTTTTTCCATCGCCAGCTTTTCGCCATAGGCTTTCCGCAGGCGGGCTCTGCTGTTGTAGATGTAAATAAAGACACCCGCAACCAGGGCGGCCAGCAGACCGGACAACAGGATAAAGATTTCCGCGCGATTTTTTTGATAAAAGCTTGGCGGGCGATTGATGATTTTGCTTGCCGGCGGCAGGCGCTCGTCTCCTATCTGAAAACGCTTTAACAGCCTGTCGTCGAACATGAATGAATTCGGACTGGGGAAAAGTCCGAAGCCCGGCGCGAAAGCTTTTCCCTGCAGGATTTCCACGGCCAACCGACCCGCCAGAACACCATGGGCAAAAAGATCAATCAGCTTGCCGCCGACGATACCATGACCGAGATTGAACTCCCAACCCCCAAAAATGGGGGCCGGACTAGCGGCGGCCAGAATCAGGTCGAAATTATTTTTCTCATATTTATAGCGCAGCAACTTAAATAAATGCGCCTCGTACTCGTTCCCGGAATATGCCTTCGAGTCCAGATATTCGGTTCTGATGACGGTTTTCGGCAAAGCCCTTTT
>DSCM01000142.1 GCA_011049115.1 Pseudomonadota bacterium | reverse complement strand
CGAACCGGCTTGAGGTCTATCGCCTCATGCAATTTTGTTTTCGCGACATCATGGAACAGCACTGCGGAGCCGATGAAACCGACCGGATTTTTTACGAAGCCGGTTTTCTGGCCGGCCGGGAATTTTATGATCACCTGATTGCCCCTCAGGAAGAGCTGGCTGATTTGGTCAAAAAGTTACAGACTGTATTGAAAGATCTGGGGGTGGGGATTCTGCGGGTTGAAGAGGCCGATCTTGAAAACGGCTGTCTGACCCTGACGGTTTCCGAGGATCTGGATTGTTCCGGTCTGCCGGAAACCGGCCATCAGATCTGTACTTATGATGAAGGTTTTATCGCCGCCATTCTTGAGCGTTTCAGTGGAAAACCTTTTATTGTGAAAGAGGTTGATTGCTGGTGCACCGGAGATCGAACCTGTCGTTTTCAGGCAAAAATTGCGCTCTGACCGGAGAATGAAATGAGTTTTAAGCTCTGTGCCTTTCTTGCCGAACTGGCCGCCGGACGAATTCCTCGAAATGATCTCCCTCTGGATTTGCCGGAAACCGAGTCCCTGCTCCGGCTGGCTGATTATCTGTCCGCCGTGCAGAGATTTTCCCTGGCCCTGGCCAACGGCGATCTTTCCGCTCCGCTTCCCGTCGCAGGTGGTCCGGTGATTGGTGGCCTCAAGTCGCTGCATGCCGGATTGAAACATCTTACCTGGCAGACGCAGCGAATCGCCGAGGGTGATTTTTCTCAGCGGGTTGACTTTATGGGGGATTTTTCTAAGGCTTTCAACCAGATGGTTGAACGTCTGGAGGCGTCCCGCAGCGAGCTTGAAAATCTCACCCTGCGGCTGCAGCAGGATAATATCGCTCTGCGTGACCTGACCGAGGCCCTGCGTGAGGGCGAGGCGCGTTTTCGCCATATTGCGGAAAATGTTGATGATGTGATCTGGACCATGGATCGCGCGATGGAATTTTTCACCTATATCAGTCCGTCGATTACCAACCTGTGTGGGCTCAGTGTCGACGAGGCCCTGCGGGAACCGCTGGAGCGGTCCCTGACCCCTGAATCCCTGGTGGAGCTGAGAAAACGTTTGCTGGCGGCTTGGTCTTCGACCGCTGGCGGGGCTAAGTCAGCCGAGGTTGTCGAGGTGACGCAAATTTGTCAGGATGGTCGGCGCGTTCCTCTCGAGGTGGTGGTTTCTCCGATTATTGACGCGGATGGCAGAATCAAGGAGTATGTTGGGGTCTCCCGTGATATTTCGGCCCGTAAAAAGGCTGAGAACCTGCTGAAATACCAAAGCACCCATGATGCGTTGACCGGTCTTTACAACCGCGTTTTTTTTGACGCGGAGCTTGAGCGCGTGGTGGCCGCAGCCAAATTTCCGCTGAGTTTCATCGTCGCCGATCTCGATGGTTTAAAGATAGTCAATGACACTCTGGGACATGGCGCCGGAGACCGTCTGATCAAAGGGGCGGCCGAGATTCTGCGCCTGGCCTTTCGTAGCGACGATGTCATTGTTCGCATCGGCGGCGATGAATTCGTGGTTATGCTGCCGGCGACGGCCATCGCTTCAGCTTCGCTGTTTCTCGAGCGCATCAGAACCTGCGCCGGTTTATACAACGCTGAACGTGCTGCGCCTGCGGTCGGGCTTTCGCTGGGCTCGGCCACCGCGGCCGGCCCGCAAGAGGTTTCCTCAGCCTTGCAGGAGGCCGACCGACGCATGTATCTCGACAAGGCTTCTCGTAAACGGCGAAAGGCTAAGGGGGAGTAATGCGGGACCTGAGCCGCAGCGGCTTGACCTGATTGGTTAGACGGATGCTTTTCGGCGGGCCGCGCTTTCGGCGCAGCGCTCGCCGTCGATGACTGCTGAAATGATGCCTCCGGCATAGCCGGCGCCCTCGCCGCAGGGATAGAGATTCTTGATTTCCGGATGGTGCAGGTCGGCGGTATCGCGGGGGACGCGGAGCGGGTGAAAAGTTTGCCGTCTGAAAAGGTTCCCGCCCCGCCTTTGCCAAAACCATAATTTGAATCAGGATTGATGATCTGTCCCCGGTAAATTCTCGCGATGTCCTGCTTGCGGGCTTTGACGTCCTTGCTTCTTTCCAGGATGATCGGGCGATAGCCCAGCTCCAGCAGGCGCAATCCGGCAAAAAGACCGGCCGGCCCGGCCTCGATAATATGGACCTCTGGTTTGTGGCCGGCGTCGGGATAGAAAAAAACTTTTTGGTTTCCTCCTGGTACGGTTCGTCATAGTAGGTCAAAAGTCGCACGCAGATTAACCCGTGCCGGCCAGTGCCGGGCATCGATGGTCCGGCGCAGGATGCGGCAGTGGCTGATCTGCTCGGGGCGGATTCCTAGGGTTTCTGCCAGTTGTTGCCGCCGGCGGCTTCGGGGGTTAGGGTTAAATCCAATTCCTGTTTCATGGCGCTTCAGCTGGAAGACAGAGGTTGTGGGTGGTGAGTTGAGTTTTCCCGTCAGAGAAATGAACGATTTTTAAAAAAGTAGCTGACCGCTAAAATTTCTGGGCCCAGGTCATTAATCCCTGCATGATCATCTCGACGGAAATGGTGCCGACGAACAGGGCCGTGATGCGCCCCGCGATTTCAATGTAGCGTTGGATCAGGGGTTCATGCCGGGGGCGGACAAAATCGTGGATGGCCTTGAGAATCACCATGATCGCCAGTGACGATAGAAGGGCGAAGAAAACCGCGCCGCAGGCCGGAAGAGGATCTAGGCGCTTGCCGATAATAACGCTGGCGCTTATGGTGCCTGGTCCGATAAGTATCGGCATCGCAACGGCGCCGGCCAGGTTTTCCGAGTCGCCCCTGAGAATCTGAATGGCCTTGGGCCCGTAAAAAACGAACTGCAGGCCGATCAGTAGAAAGACAATTCCTCCGAAAATCTGAAACGACGCAAAATCAGCCTGCACTATTTCAGAGAAAACGGCGTCCCCCAGCATGGCGAAAGCCCAGAAGACGAGGGTCGCGATCAATCCACCCCGCATCAGGATCAAGGAGAACTGTCTGCGGCTACATTTTTCCAGCGCGTCAATCAGGTAAATGATAACCAGGAAAGGATTGAGGAGCACCAGCAGCAGCGCTGTAGATTTGAAGAAAACGGTCATCTTTCCTTGAAGTATTTCCAGGTCCCAGTATGGTGACTGGTCCTTACTGTGGATCGGAGAATCGGGTCTGACTCTAACATAGTTGTCTCGCGAGATGCAATCCCTATCTCGCCGTCTTGGTCTATTCTTTAAAGTGAGTGATTTTACAGGTAGTGATGGCGGGATCGGTGGGGATGCCCTCCCGCAACCCAGGCTGGGCCTTTACGGCCCGCTTGGGTTGCGGGATTATTCCCGCCTTAGATTTCGACTTGAAATATTGTCAAACTACATCTTGAGACTTTGGGGGCGCGTATGCCGAATTACAGCCCCTCCAAGCAGTAAGCAGAAGATAATCATGCCCCATTCATTCAAGGTTGGGATTGAAGTTGATGAGGCTTCTATCAATGGGATGTTATTGTTAAATATGTTTCCTGACTGGATATCAAAAGAGGTATGCCAGGGGTTACCGGCGCAGCTGTAATTCATTAAATATCCTGTGGCGCCATTTTCGCCGGAGCCTAATGTCGAATCACTGTTTACAACATAACTGTTACTCTGGGCAGGACAACTAGGATCGATTGTATAGCCTTGGGGAACAGTAATGACCAAAGTAACGGTAAACTGATAATAGCCCGTGCCGCCGTCTTCGATAATCGTTGCCCCAGGGGTTACGGATATGGAACCACCCGAGATAATCTCCCCGGTTAAGGAATTATAGAAATAACCGAGGGTCGGGCATGTAAAGCATTTTGTGTAAACGGTCCGGGTTTGAGTTGTCAGTAAACCGGTAACCGGCCTTCAAATATGATTGAGAATTGGTTCAGGGCCGCCCTCCAGTCCCTGATCGGCATCGT
>DSCM01000141.1 GCA_011049115.1 Pseudomonadota bacterium | reverse complement strand
GGGACTGCTTTTTTTCTTTATCCCAGTAGGAGATCGACTCATAAGCGTAAGTGAAACCGGTTTTCTTGTTCGTCTGATACACAATGGCAGCCATGGGCAACTCCTCCGTTTCATCGTTATAACGCTATAGCGCGTAACGAGGTATAGTGCAAGAGAAATTGCGCTTATTCTTTTAATATTCAGCAGTTTATGTCGTTTTCATCGTCATAATTCCCGGGAAGCGGGGTGGCCTGCCGAAGACGGATTTTGAGTCCCAGCGGAGCGGTGGGGGAGTGGCAGGGTAGGAAGCTAAAGGTTCAAATCGCGGTTGATTTAAGGAACACGCGCCTTCGTTCTGGATTTACGGCTCGAATAAGGGCGAAAAATGATCTGCCGACAGTTTTGTTTTGACAAAGTTCGATTCGTCCGGGTAAATAACAGTCTATGTCATCCCCGACGCTGAAAGCCTCTCTTTCTCTGCCCTTGGTGATTCTTTACGGCATGGGCACGATTCTTGGTGCCGGCATCTATGTTCTGATCGGCGAAGTGGCCGGAGTTGCCGGTTTCGGTACCCCCCTGTCGTTTCTTCTGGCCGCGCTGTTGGCCGCGCTTTCCGCCTTTTCCTATGCGGAGTTGTCGTCGCGTTTTCCCCGGAGCGCCGGTGAAGCCGTTTATGTCGTGGAGGGCCTCGGCTGGCAATGGTTGGCCATCTTCGTGGGTTTTCTGGTGATTCTGGTGGGGGTTACCTCTGCGGCTACCATTGTCCGGGGTTTTGTCGGTTATCTTTGGGTTTTTATCTATGTGCCCTTACCCCTGGCCCTGGCGGTTCTGGTTTCAGGGCTGGGGTTCATTGCTTGGTGGGGAGTGCTTGAGTCGGTCTTGATCGCCGGCCTCTTAAGCCTGTTTGAAGCGTTTGGACTCTTGATGGTGATCTGGGTGAGTCGGAACAGCCTGGCCGGACTTCCTGCGGTCTGGCCGGAGATTGTCGCCAGCACTCATGGGGGTTGGCTTGCCGCCATTATCCCCGGGGCTTTTCTGGCGTTTTATGCCTTTATCGGTTTTGAAGATATGGTTAACGTGGCCGAGGAGGTGAAGAATCCTCGGCGTACGCTGCCGCTGGCTATTGTCCTGGTGCTGGTTCTGACGAGCATCTTATACTTCGCCGTATCCCTGGCCGCAGTGCTGGCGGTAGCACCGGCGGAACCCGCCGGTCAGAAAGCGCCGCTTTCACATCTCTACGCGGTTTGCACCGGTCGTCGGCCCGTTGCCATAACCATAATCGGTATGTTTGCCGTGGTCAACGGAGCTCTGATTCAGATCATCATGGCTAGCCGAATACTATACGGCATGAGCGTCCAGGGTTGGTTTCCGAAGGTCATCGGCCGGATTCATTCACGGACTCGAACTCCCCATATCGCCACCCTGATTATCGCCATCGGAATCATGATTTTCGCCCTCTGGCTGCCATTGGTCGTTCTGGCCGAGGCCACCAGTTTTATCACCCTGGTCATCTTCAGTCTTATCAATCTGTCGTTTATCCGGGTTAAATTTCGCGAACCCAGGCCCGCAGGCGTTGTCGTCTATCCCCTCTGGTTGCCGTGGCGGGACTGAGCGCCAATTTGGTTTTTATCGGGCATTGTTTTTTTCGTTAGCTGCGGACATGAATAAAAAGCTGATCAGCCTTGGTCTTCTTCTCGTTTTAGGGGGAGTTTTGTGGCCTTTGTTAGGCAAATTTCCTCTGGGCAGGCTTCCCGGCGACATTTTTGTTCGAAAGGGGAACCTGAGTTTTTATTTTCCGGTTACCACCTGTTTGTTGCTCACGGTGGTGATCTTGTTTTTTTTCTGGCTTTTCAGAAAATAGGGGGCCTGAGTTCCGCGCCTGAATGTCGTTGACAACTTTGAAAATGACCCTGAGGCTGAAAGATCCGAAGTCTGGAACGAGCCTGGAAGACTCCGGATTCAGAAAAAATCCGATTTCCGGAATTTGATTTTTTTCACATTCCCACAAGGGGGTAATGAGGTGACCAAACAAGTCATCAGCGCCGCCCAGGCCTATAATCACTGTGATCCCGCCCAGTCACTTTTTACTACCACGGCCGAGGTAAAAAGGATGGACCGTTTTATCGGCCAGGAAAGGGCCCTGGCCGCCCTTGATTTCGGCATCGGCATGGCCCGGCCGGGCTTTAATCTGTATGTCATGGGGCCGGAAGGCTCGGGCCGCCATAGCGTTGTCCAGTCATTTCTGCATAAGAAGGCCAAAGACGAGGCCAGCCCCAGCGACTGGTGCTATGTTCACAATTTCAAGCATTCTCATAAACCGTTGGCCATCAAGTTGCCTTCGGGACAGGGCCGGGTTTTTAAGGGTGAGATGTTTGAACTTATTGATACCCTGAAATCCACGATTCCGGCCATGTTAGAAGATGAGGACTACCGGGCCCTCAATGTGACTCTGAGTCAAAGAATTGAAGCCCTCTACCACGACATGGAGGAGTTGGCCAAGTCTCAGGGGTAATGGTCAGTCGCAGCGAACAGGGTTTTCGTTTCGTGCCCATGGACGGCGAGGGTAAACCCCTGAGTGTGGACGATTTCGGCAACTTGGCCGAGGACGCCCAGAAGAAGATCGAAAAGACCATTGAAAAGCTTCACGGTGAACTGCAGAAAGTAATTCACAAGATCAGTATCTGGAAGCGGGAGACCGAGGAGTTAAAGCGCCGTCTGAAAAAGGAGACGGCCAGGATGGCGGTTTCCCATCTCGTTTGCACCTTGAAAGACAAATATCATGACCATGCCAAGTTATCCGTCTACCTGGAAAGCGTGGAGGAGGATATCGCTGAGCGGGTGGATGATTTCCTCGGCGGCAGCGAGGGTCAGAATCCGTTTTTTCTGGCTATCGGCGGCCCGCAGTCGCCCCCCCTTGACTAGTATGAGGTCAATGTTCTGATCGGTCACGAGAACGGCGGCGGGGCTCCGGTGGTTTACGAGGACCTGCCCACTTACCAGAACCTTCATGACCGAATTGAACATCAGGCCCGAATGGGCGTGCTGACCACCAACTTCACCCTGATTCAGCCGGGGGCCTTCCATCGCGCCAACCAGGGTTATATCATTGTCGATGCCCGGCGTCTGCTCATGCAGCCAGTTGCCTATGAAGGCTTAAAACGCACCCTGCGCTCCCGAAAGGTGCATATCGAGCCGGTGGAGCGCCTTCTCGGCCTGATGGGCACCACCGCCCTGGAACCGGAGCCCATCGACCTGGATGTCAAGGTGGTTCTGGTGGGAGAGCCTCAGGTTTATTACCTGCTCAATGCCTATGACCCGGAGTTTGCCGCTCTTTTTAAGGTGCAGGCCGATTTTGAAAACGATATGGAGCGCAGTGAAGACAATCTTGCTCTCTATTCCAGCCTGATCGCCAGTCTGGCCCAGGACCATGAGCTTCTGCCCCTCCATGCCGATGCCGTGGCCAGGATTATCGAACAGGCCTCGCGTGATGCCGGCGACAGTCTTAAGTTGTCGTTGCGCGTCCGCGACCTGGTCGACTTGATGCAGGATGCTGACTATTTTGCCCGCAAGGCGGACAAAAAACAGATTGAAATAGATGATCTGGAGGCGGCTCTGCTGGCGGCCAGAGAACGGGGTGGTCGCATTCGGGACCGAATCTTTGCCTCGATGGCCACCGGCATCCGTCATATCGAGACCCAGGGCGGCAAGGCGGGACAGGTCAACGGCCTGTCGGTCTTGCAGGTGGGCCGCGATGCTTTTGGCTGCCCCACCAGAATCACCGCTCTGACCCGGCCGGGCCGGGCCAAGATGGTTGACATCGAACGTGAGGTGGAGCTGGGCGGCCCGATTCATTCCAAAGGGGTGATGATCCTTTCCTCCTTTCTCGCGGCCCGTTATGCCCGACTTATTCCCTTGACCCTGCAGGCCAGCCTGGCTTTCGAATAGTCCTACAGCGGAGTTGAGGGCGACAGCGCCTCCTGCGCCGAGCTCTGCGCCTTGCTCTCGGCCTTGGCCGGGATTTGCCTGCGTCAGGATCTGGCCCTTACCGGTGCGGTGAGCCAGCGGGGCGAAGTTCAGGCCATCGGTGGGGTCAATGAAAAGATCGAAGGATTTTTTGATCTCTGTCGGGAGCGCGGTCTGACCGGCAGCCAAGGGGGCATCATTCCGGCCAGCAATGTGCGTCACCTCATGCTCAAGCAGGAGGTGGTGGCGGCCATCGCGGCCGGGACCTTCTCGGTAACCGCCGTGCAGAAGGTGGACGAGGCCATGGAATTGTTCACCGGCCTTCTGGCCGGTGAGGCGGATGGACAGGGGCTCTTTCCGGCTGATTCCATCAATGGCCGGGTCGAGACCACCCTGTTGCAATATGCCACTGCCTTGTAGAGATTCGACCAGCATGACGAAGCCGGGGAGTAGGCGCGCCGCCGGTTTTCCTCCGCGGTTTTACATTCTGATCTTGGCTTCGGTTTTTTCGGGATGTTTTTCCAGGTGCAGACAGCGTTTGACCGCGTTCTTTGCCAGGCGGCCAACGATGTTGGGCAGGTCGGAGTTTTCCCAGAGCGCCTTGAAATCGGTGGTTGCGGTCAGGGTGGTGCCCAGGACGAACCCGTTCTCGGTTCCCGGGTCCAGGGCGATGTCAGCGTAGGAGTAGTTGTTTTTTTTGGAAAAGACCCTGGTGAAGAGATTTTGCACCGTGTAGACAAAAAATTTTTTCACATCTTCCTCGGATTCGACCAGGTTGATCTTGTTGCGGAACTCAGGCAGTAATTCGTTCTCGAATTTTGTGAAAGACAGTTGCGTGCTCATTCCCCCCCCCTCCTTTAAGGCCGGTCGGTGGTTGTCCTGCGACTATCTGAATTGTCCTAAAATCCGGCAGGAAAGTCAAACTGTTTCGATGGTGAAGGTTTGCCGAGTGCTTTTTCTGCAAAAGCGGATGCGAAAATCAGGTCCTGTCACCATAATAACCGGGCAGGCTGAATCGCGCCATCAGACTGCTTCGCGGTCTTCCGAGTGAGAGTAAGCTGCGGGACAGCGGGCTGTCTGGAAGAGACCCTCGCCCCCTCGGGAGATTTTCCCTGAACGAATGATAATTATTGGTATTCAATGATTTTAATGGTTTATGGTTGGATTGGTCATGAATTACATTTCAGTAAATAATCAATTGCCCGAACCCCGGAAATGAACTTTTCACTCGAACTAAAGTTCGCTGAAAAAAGGCGGAAAAAGGCTTGACTCAGGTGGCTCACTTGGTTAGTATTCCCTTTCCAAAAACTTGAGGCGAGAGGATTTTGTTTTTTTAAGATGCGGGTTGGCGGGTTTAACTTTTCGTCAATGAATTTCGTCTGATTTACTTGTTGTCTGGTGCCCGCTCAGACAGGCATGAATATACTCATGGACAAAACAGCTCACTTAAAGGCCGCGGTTCTGGCGATAACTGAAGTCGCCGAGGATGTCAGGCGGCAACTTGGCAGCGAAGATGATATTCGAAGTATGGATGATTTTGATATCGTTCTACGCAGTCTGGCGGCAACCCTGTCAACCCTTGCGACCGCTTCCCTGTTGCTTCCAGATGAGATGGTGGAGATGTGTGTGATGCTTGCCTGAGTATCGGTAAGAGCCATGATTTACAAAAAAAATTGAAGTAGGCCCTCCTCTCAGGGTCACTTGAAACCATAATGCATAAACCAGAGAAATGGGTTGGAATTGCAATGAAGTTGTTTTTTGGGCCACGTTGTTCGTTTTTTTTTAGGTTGTCTTTACTGCTGATATTGGCATTACTTAGTTTGAAGGCTGTCCCGGTGAGTGCGGCGGAAAGGATGGCGGTCAAGGTTTCTCTGGCCAATGTCCGGACGCAAGCCGATATTAATTCGGAAATTGCCTGGCAGGTGACAAAATTTCATCCTTTCGAGGTGCTGGAAAAAAAAGGAGACTGGTATCTCTGCCGCGATTTTGAAGGCGATCGGGGCTGGCTATATAAGGATCTGCTCGATAAAACGGTTACGGTGATCAGCCTGAAAGAGAACTGTAATGTCCGTTCCGGTCCCTCTATCAACAGCCAGGTAATCTTTATTGTCGACCGGGAGGTTTGCTTGAAGGTTATCAAACGTCAGGGGCGGTGGTTGCAGGTTGTCCATGAAGACGGCGATCAGGGCTGGATCCACGCATCTCTGGTTTGGTGACTGTGTTCTGCGGGGGCTTTTGGTGGAGGGTGCGTCGACCTGGCGCAAAACAGTCTTCACCCTTGACTTGCCCAATAAGTTATTGATGTAACATCAGAAATATTGCTCGCTGACATCTGGCGGCGGTTCATGACAAAGGAAACGATTTTCGCCCCCGATTTCCCAGCACCGGACGAGGGTAACGGGTTTGCAGTCCGGCTGGATACCGAAAAACGCGCTCCAATTTCCTCGTCTCCTTCTATGCCGTCAGCCACCTGACCGATTATCTGAAATCCCTCGGTCACCGGGTGCGCAAAAGCTCGGTGGTCGATTGGCTCGTCGCGTTCGAGGACGTCGGGCTGCTGTTCAGCGTGAACATCTTTTCCAGCTCGCCGACCCGGATCAGCGTCAATCCTCGTAAGGCATATTGCATCGACCACGCCCTGGTAACCTCGGTCAGCTCGGGCATTCTCACCAACCGCGACAGCCTGCTGGAGAATCTGGTGTTCACCGCGCTACGCCGGGTGACGCCGGAGATCTTCTACCACAAGACCAAAACGGGCCGGGAGGTGGGCCTTGTCGCGCTGCTACCGTCAGCGCCGGGACAAGAACGAACAGCAATGCTGGTCCAGGTCTGCGCCTCGCTGGCCGATCCCCGCGTCAAGCAGAGCGAAGTGCGTTCCCTCTCCGAAGCCATGGTCGAGCTGGCGGTGGCGGAGGGGACCATCGTCACCTGGCGTACCGATGAAACCATCCCCGTGGGTTTCGGCATTATCCAGGTGGTGCCGGTCTGGTGGTTTCTGCTGGAAATGGAGGCGCGAACTACTTAATCGGTTACTTGGTCGGGACTTGATCGCTGAGCCAGGGCGTGTCGCAAGCCGTATCGCGAGTTTGTCGCAAGCTCACCCCCCAAGTCACCCCTCAAGTCAGTCCCCAAGTGGACCGTCTTATTCTTCCTCCGTTTTTTTCTCTCCGGCGGATTTGATCTGCTTCACTATTCGGTCAAAATCGCTTTCAAACAACCGGTCCTGCACGATGCGGTATTTTTCGTATTCGCTCTCGGCCTGGGTCTTGGCCAGCTCGGCCGAAACCTTTCCAGCGTCCTGCAGAATCTCCCGGTCCCAGAGTTTCAGGAAGCCCGCCAGCCGTTTTTCCCAGTCTTCCATGGTCATGGGGATTTTGCGCATGGCCTGAAGCTCGGCCATGTCGAGGTAGGCGGAGACGATGCGCTGCATCTGCGCCAGTTCGAACTCGGAGAGATAGTTCTTGGCGATGGCGACATCGTATCGATGGATTTTCCCGTGGGGTGCGCCTTCCCAATGGGTCAGGCCCATGTTGTCCTTGCGGTGATCGGCGCGGTCCACAATGACTTCCGCCGCCGTCTGGCCGTGGATGGTGTAGTGCATCTTGTTCTGCACGGCGGCAAAAAACCGCTTGGTGGCGGTGGCGGTGGGGTCGTAATCGAGCGAGATGGCGTAGATGTCGGTGATCTTCTGGTAGAACTTGCGTTCGGAAAGCCGGATCTCCCGGATTTTTTCCAGTTGGCGCTCAAAAAACTCATCGGTGAGGTTGCCGCCGCGTTTCAAACGCTCCACATCCATGGTCCAGCCCTGGATGGTGTAATCCTTGACGATCTGGTTGGCCCACTTGCGAAACTGTACCGCCCGCTCATTCTCGATCTTGAAGCCGACGGCGATGATGGCCTGGAGGTTGTAGTGTTTGACCTGGTAGTTTTTACCGTCGGCGGCAGTTGTTAAGTACTGCTTAATAACTGCCCCTTCTTCGAGTTCGTTGTCGGCGAAAATGCGTTTCAGGTGCTGGTTGATGGCGGGCACCGAGACGTCGTAGAGGGTCGCCATCATCTTCTGGGTGAGCCAGATGTTTTCATCCTCGTAGCGCATTTCCACG
>DSCM01000140.1 GCA_011049115.1 Pseudomonadota bacterium | reverse complement strand
GGGACTGCTTTTTTTCTTTATCCCAGTAGGAGATCGACTCATAAGCGTAAGTGAAACCGGTTTTCTTGTTCGTCTGATACACAATGGCAGCCATGGGCAACTCCTCCGTTTCATCGTTATAACACTATAGCGCATAACGAGGTATATTGCAAGAGAAATTGCGCTTATTCTTTTAATATTCAGCAGCTTATGTCGTTTTCATCGTCATAATTCCCGGGAAGCGGGGTTAAACAAGATGATCCCCATTAAGCAATAATTAATTATACCTTGCATCAAATCGACCCTTTATGACATAATCACCAGGAGTTCCGACCCTGGGTTCAGATCCTGACGATCCAGCTAAAATTTTCTCCCGCGCTACGATCGGCCGGAAAAAGCCGGCTGGCGGCATGATCAGAAGACTATCTTTTGCACAAACGGCGGGAGGACATTCGGAAAGAGAAATTTTCTCCGGAGCCTGTCCAACTGGTTTTCGTTCAATCCCAGACCATGTTCTCAGAAAGGAGTGATCACCATGCCGACGCCATCCGCCGAGCGAACAAATGCCAAGAACCGCCATCCGGCCCTTATTATGGCGGTTGACGATGACCCTTTCACCCTTGAAAGCTTCTCACGCTTTCTCAAAAAACAGGGCTACCAGGTTCAGACCGCAGACAATGGCGCAGCCGCTCTGATTCTCTGTCAGCAGAGAAAACCGGACATCATCATGATGGATGCGACCATGCCCGGCCTTGATGGTTTTCAGACCTGCCGCAAGATAAAAGAAAATTCCGCGTTAAATGATATTCCAATCATTATGGTAACCGGCCTGGAAGATGCGGATTCGGTTTCCAGGGCGTTCACGAGCGGAGCTGAAGAATACATTACCAAACCGGTCAACTGGGCGGTTCTGGAGCAGCGTCTCAAACTGCTGCTGGCCCACCGGAACGCGGAAAAGGATTTGCTTGAGTACGCCTTCAATCTGGCAAAAAGCAATCATGATCTCGAGGCCTTTGCCTACATTGTCTCTCATGACCTGAAAGAACCTCTCAATCTAATTCAGGCTTTCGCTCAGCGTCTGGAGAAAAAATGCGGCGACCAGCTGGGAGAGAAAGGCCATGAGTATCTGCGCCGCATAAACCATTCCGCGAGCCATATGCAACAACTTATCGACGGCCTGCTCTACTACGCCCGCATCACAACCACCAAAGAACCGTTCACCTCGGTTCCGCTCGGCGCGTTGATTGAAAACATCGTCAAGGATCTCGAAATCGAACTCGATAAAGTTGAAGCCCGGATTGAGATCGGCGAACTCCCAACGCTTGAAGCCGACCCGATATTAATGGAACAGCTTTTCAGAAATCTGTTCAGCAACGCGCTTAAATATCGTTCTGAGAACAGGCCCCCGCTGATTTCAATCAGCGCCACGCCCCTTTTTGCGTCCAACGGAACGGAAGAAAAAAAATGGGAAATCGTCATTCATGATAACGGCTTGGGCTTTGACAATCGCGATCAGGAAAAGATTTTCGCCATGTTCCAACGTCTGGATCAGGGGAAAAAGCTGCCCGGCACCGGCATTGGGCTGGCAATCTGCCGCAGAATTGCAGAACAGCATCAGGGCTCGATCAGGGCCAGCTCGATTGTTGACCAGGGCAGCAGTTTCTATCTTGTCCTGCCGGAAAAACAAAAATCCTAAAAGTCCCAGAGAATAAGCCTGGCAAGCCCTCAGATTGCCGGAACCACCTTGAATACCTTGAGACTTCCATGACCTCAGACAGTTCCACTGAAACACCGACCAGTTTTGCCGCAAGAGCAAAGAATCTCGAACTCTTGCTCGACGAACTTACAGCTGATCAACCCCAGAATCACGACCATCTCGAACGCTGGCGCCAGAGCCTCGAAAACCTGAAGGTTCTGCGTTCAGACTTCATCCTTCCGTTAACCTGTATCGGCCCGGTTAAATCCGGCAAAAGCACCCTCATCAACACCTTGGCCGGCGCGGAGCTGCTGCCTACCGGAGCCGGCATCACCACAAGTTTTCCCACCACCGTACGAGCCGGCAAGACCTTTTCCGCCAGAATCAGGCTGCAACCCCAAGAACTCATTACGCAGCTTTTCACGACCGCCGCCACCCTGCTCTTCCGTGATCTTCCGGAAAGAAAAGATTTTTCACCTTTCCGGGAATCTGACCGGGCCCGAGTCAGCGAGCTCCTGGACGAGTTCCAACAAGAGGGCACCTTGACCAGACACGGTATTTTCAACGAGTCATACCGTCTGCTGCGCAACCTGCTCAGTGGCGCAGAACAAGTCCAGACTTATTATCAGAATGCGAACCTGGATTTAACGATCATCTCCGAAGGTTCAAACTATCGCGATTTTATCAGGGATGAGTCCCTTTCACCCTATCTAGTCGATATCAGCCTGACAACCCCGATTCAGCACCTGCCCCCCTATCTGGCCCTGCGCGACCTGCCCGGACTGGACACCCCAAACCAGAGCCATCAGGCGATTATCATTCAACAGCTGGCTGAAAGTCCGGTCCTGGCCTACATCATCAGCAGTCGGATGGGCCTGCGTCAGGCCGATTATCAGCTCCTGGAACATCTGCGCACGATGGGCCTTGAAGAACGCCTGTTGTTTATCATCAATCTCGACCTTGATGAACATCCGGACCTGAATGAACTCGAAACCATGCTTGAACGCTGCCGCCAGGAGCTGCGGGAGCTTGGTTTCACCCAGGAGATCTACGCTTTTTCCAGCCTCGCCCTGCTCTGGTCAAAACCCCATATCTACGAAAAATTAGCCGCCCCCTTACGCCAAAGACTTGAAAGGTGGCGAGCGGAAAAGGAAAAGCTGGCTTTTTCATCTCAAGGTGCGGACCTTTTCCTGGCCCGTCTGAGCACTCTGGGTAAAAGCGACGCGGCAAAAGCTCTCTTTCACCACAGCGAAAGCCGACTGCAACAGATTCACAACCACCTCGAGCGGCTGATCAGCAGCCAGCTGAGTCTTCTTTCGCAAGAGGAACAACTCCTGCTGAGTGAACAGGAAAAACAAACACACAAAAGAAAGCAACTCGACAAGGTGCTTCAGGAAAGCGAACGGATTACCACCGGACTCAGTCAGAAAATCGAGAAATCCGCCTTTTTTCGAATCAACCACTGGCTTGAAAATCGAAACGAAAATGGACTCCACCACCAGCTTCGGCAACTGCTGGAAAACTATCAGGTACCGCTGGACCTGATACCCGACAAAAACCGCAACCCCATGGCCCCGATCAGAATCATCGACAATCACTTCAAACTCACGATGCTCCCCAAGCTCAGGGAACAGGTCATGCTTGCGAGTTTAAATTTTTTACAGAGGCTGCATCAGGAGATCAAACAGCAGTTCATTGACGGCAGTATCCCGCTATTTATCATCAGCAGTAATTTTGTCGACGACCAGGACACCGAGCTCCAGGAGCTGCCGCTTCCTTTGAAAATTGAAGGTACATTGCCGGAATTCACCTTCAGCAGTAAAGCCGAGGAACGTTTCGAGTTGATTGAAAAGATACAGGAACTGTTTCTGCTCTGGGGCAGGAAAGCGACATTTTTTCGCAGACGGCGCCCCCTGGGAGAAGAATATGGCAGGAGACTAAAAAGAAAGCTGATTCAAGACCTGCCCCGCCAGCTCAGTAACTACAGCGAACAGATCAAGTATGCCCTGTTGCGCCCCCACCTGGAAAGCTGCCGTTTACTGGTCAGCAACTTCTTCTCCGACCTCTTGCTCAGTTGCGAAATGACTCTGCAACCCAGCCGTGATCAGCAGCCCGCCGACGGGCCCCAGCTGAGAGCGGAGAAAAGAGCTTATTACCTGCGCCTGAAAAAGTTGCTCGATGAGACTCGGACGGCAGCCAAAACCAACCTCACGCTTTGATATCGATATGTCTTCCCGTGATTTTCAGTTGTGGTTCGAGTTTTTCGGAAGACGTCTCCTGGCTTTCTGATTCCGGTTCGCCTTCAGGATTCGAGTCTTCCTGGCGCTCCCGGCGGGCCTCTTGATCCCGAATCATAACCGTATCACTGTCGGCCAACGCCTGGACCTTCTTTTCCTGCTCCCGGTTCTCCGCCTGAAATTGTTTCGCCAACTTCCCCTGTTCGGTCTCAGCGCCATGCGCACCCTGCTGTTGCACCTTACCGACACTATCGGCCTGCAACATGATTGGCTGTAAATCTCCCACTCGCATAATCAAAACCTCACGCCGCAATCAGGTGCGAATTGCCCTGGGAAACCCCCAGCGGGCGGGAAATCCGCTCTCGCCCGAACTCAGCTGCCAGCTGGTGGAATGCCCATAAAAAAAGAACGACTCAAAAGTCGTTCTTTTTTTATAACCGATCAGGCCGGAATTTGCAAACGCTGAAGCCGCCTGGCTCGACCGTCGACCTCATCCAGTTCAGCCAGCAAGGCGCAGAACCAGATTTCTTTTTTTTCAACCTCGTAACGCTGCGGTCTGCCATCAAGGAACTTCTCGATAACCCGATCGGATTTCATTCCGATCACGGAGTTACGCCCTCCAACCATGCCGACATCACTGATATAGCCACTCCCCTTCGGGAAAATTCTTTCATCAGCCGTCTGTACATGCGTATGCGTGCCGACAAATAACGAAACCTGCCCATCCAGATAAAGACCCAGAGCCGTTTTTTCCGAAGTGGCCTCGGCATGAAAATCCAGCACCACAATCGAACTCTCCCGGCGCAGTTTAGCCACCTCTTCCCGGGCGCAGCGGAACGGACAATCGGCGGGGCCGAGAAATATCCGCCCCGCCAGATTCAAAACTCCAACCCGAACCTGAGGCTGATTTTCCGGACTGACCACAACCGATCCACGCCCCAGATCACCCACCGGGAAATTAGCCGGGCGCAGAAGCCGTGAATTCTGTCTGAGATAATCTTCAATCTCCTTTTGATCCCAGATATGATTACCCGTCGTGATCACATTAATACCCAAGGAAAAAAGTTCATCTGCGATTTTCGGAGTCAGACCAAAGCCACCGGCGGCGTTTTCACCATTGGCAATCACCATATCAAGATGATACTTCTGTTTAAGCCCAGGCAGCAGAGAAGCCACGGCCTGACGCCCTGTGCGACCAATAATATCACCGATGAAAAGCAGATTAATCAATTGTTCAAATCCATATTACCCCTACATTAAACAGCTTAAAAGACCGTGATCGTTTCACCCGTTCGCCTAACCACGATCCCGGCCGAGGGTCTAATGGGTGACGGCGAAAGCTGACTGAAGGCGCCATTCGGCCAACCTGCAACTTCGAGAGGGCTCCGGGCTTTCCGCGACAACGTGAGTGATTTCGTCGCGTTTCCCAGCGGAACATCCTCTCGGTTATCAATTCAGCCCCATGAGATTGCGCTTGTCTGAGCGCGAGGGCACAAGTTCCGCGATTTGAGCCCTGAACTGTTTTTTTATTTGGCGATGCCGAAAGCCCGGGTTTCCCGAATGACGGTTACCCTGATCTGGCCGGGATAGGTTAATTCCTTCTCAATTTTCGCAGCGATATCACGAGAGAGAACAACGGCGCCCTCGTCACTGATATCGGCATGGTTAACCATCACCCGAACATCGCGACCAGCCTGAATGGCGAAGGTTTTTTCAACCCCCTTGAATGAATTACCAATTTCCTCGAGGGCCTCAAGGCGTTTGATATAGGCGTCAAGCATCTCTTTACGAGCCCCGGGGCGAGCTCCCGAAAGCGCGTCCGCCGCCTGCACCAGGACATCCAGAGGGCTTTTAACCTCGACATCACCATGGTGCGCCTCAATGGCCTGAACGATCTCCGGAGCCTCACCGTAACGACGGGCAAAATCCGCCCCGATAACCGCATGCGACCCCTCTATCTCATGATCAACCGCCTTGCCGATATCATGCAACAAACCGGCGCGTCTGGCCATTTTGTTGGGCAAGCGCAATTCATCCGCCATCATGCCGCAAATAAACGCGACTTCAAGAGAATGTTCATAAATATTCTGAGTGTAACTGGTTCTATATTTCAAACGACCAATCATCTTGACCAACTCAAGATTCATACCATGCATACCGAGATCAAAAATCGCCTTTTCTCCAGCCTCCTTAATAGTCTGATCAATTTCTCCTTGCACCTTATTGACAATTTCTTCAATCCTGGCCGGGTGAATCCGCCCATCACCGATCAGTCTTTCCAGGGCATTTTTAGCAACCGCTCGACGCACCGGATCAAAGGAGGAAATAATCACGGCTTCAGGAGTGTCGTCAATAATCAAGTCAACCCCGGTTGCCGCTTCAATGGCCCGGATATTTCTCCCTTCACGGCCAATAATGCGCCCTTTCATTTCATCTCCCGGCAAGCTGACAACCGAAACCGTCCTTTCCGTAGCATAATCACCGGCGTAGCGCTGCACGGCCTGAGCGATGATCTTCACGGCTTTCTTTTCCGCGGTTTCCCGGGCCTCATCTTCAATCTGCTTAACTCTTTTCGCCGACTCGTGCTTGGCTTCATCCTCCATCATTTTTATCAGCATATCTTTGGCGTCAGTCTGGGTCAGACCGGCTATCATTTCAAGTTTCGAGCGCTCCTCCTGCAGGACTTCCTGAACTTCATTTTCCTTGACCTGAATATTTTTTTCACGCTGCGTCAAGCTCTGGTCACGACGGGCAAGTTCGCTCTCTTTTTTATCAAGATTATCCGCCCGGCGCTCCTGACTCTCCTCCTTGGAAAGCAGACGTTTTTCCAGTACCTGAGCTTCCTTGCGCCTTTCCGACATATCGTTTTCAAAATCCAACTTCGCCCTGAGCACCACATCTTTAGCCTGAAGAGTGGCCTCCTTCAGGACAAGATCAGCCTCCTTGCGCGCCTCGGTCAACAACATCTCAGCTTCCTTGCGCGAGACATCATGGTTCTTTTCGGTGAACTTACGATAAAGCAGACAACCTGCCAACATCGCCACCACGGCTATTAGAATACTGACAAATATCGATATTTCCATGAATTGGAACTCCTTGTGAGAGCTGCCTTGAAAATTTAAGTTTTTCAGACGCGCCCGGAACGGACAAGATCAAAGCGCTGGCTGAAAATCCCGGCTCCCGTATCCTGTCTTGCGATAAACGTCAAAATACTATTTTCGCGGCAGCCGCAAAGTTAAGGCCGGTTTTTGCAAAATCCGAAACCCGACGCCAACGATCCGCTGCAACCAGCGAAACCTGAATTGACCTTGTTGAACTGATAAACATTTTTAAAACAGAAAAAAACGGCTACAACTTCGAGCGGCAATGCTTAAGAGAGAAGAGAGAAGATATGATGAGAGAGGGCTCAAGAATGAGGGGCAGACAAGAAACCTGCCCAACTGCAGTCTTTCGCCTGTCTCGGGCTGAGGCGGAACAAAGATCCGTTTGTTTCCTCAACCCCAAAACCTATTCTAATAACAGTTTCCCACCCCTTTAAAAACCGGGCGGCGCCAGCAAGAAATCCAGGCCGGCCGACCACCGGAAACTGCCCGAAAACTATTTTCCAGCTTCCGAAAACGACCCAAACGGCATCTAAAAAGTCTTCATAAACAAATAAACTTTTTATAAAAACCGCATTCCCCTGAAATCCCATCCCAGACCAGCAACCGAGAAAACAGACTCTTTATACATACGCATCCGACACGAGCCGAACGGTCCTTCATCTCTCTCTTTATAAACAGACAATCTCGCAAGGAGTCCACCGCTTCGTCGCCCTGAGACCTTTTCACACCGTAAGCCCCGGAACCCGGGTGGCGATGAAAAAGCAAGCCCAAGCATTACCGCACCTGAACCTTATACGCCGGCACCTCAAAATTACAATGCTTACGAAATCTTCTTATTACAATCGGGCACAGATTAAAACCAGAACGGTAGACCTCCGGTTTCTCCTTTATCCCGCGACTTACTCCATAAGCCTCACAACTATCAGACCGCAAACCAAACCAGCTCTGACAGCGTACTTTCCGGAGATGCCTCTTGTGGAGGCATCTCCGTCAGTCCCCCCCGGATTACCGTGTAGGTGCTTTCTTTGAACCTTAAATCTTAATATCAGTGACCATAAATCCTTTAGGATTATCCCCTAGAGAACGATTCACACCGGATTTAAGCTGTCACTCTATAAGTTAAAAGGTGTTGGCTCAAAAAAATGATCACTTATCACGTATAACTCAGGGGAGCAAATCCCCATATGTTGATATGAATCAAGCTTTTGTTCGGCGAAAATATAATTTCACAGGCCGGAGCAACCCTTGATTTCCGCCAGTAAATACTCCGACCTCTCCTTTATTTTGTCAAGTTTATCCTTATGCACAAGACATTCATCCGCCAGATTCAACAGCGCCAGTATCACCAACCCGATATCGTTGCTGCCGATATATCGTTTAATACTGCTCTGGCGATCAAGTTCGTCCAGCTTAAGGTTAACCAGGTCAGCGACCTGCTGAACCCGCTGAGTGTCAGCGTCGGTACGCAAGGGATACTTACGCCCCCGAATAGTCACAACCACACTTCGGTTTTCAGCCACCATTCAATCCGGGTAGAATCTGTTCGCTACCCATCGCCTCATCATTTTGCGGCAGGCAGTTATCAATTTGCCGTAAAAGCTCACCCATACGCTCGTCAACTTCTGAGAAGAGACCGACCTGACGACTTATTCTGGCTTCCATTTCAACCAGAGAACGGGCCTGTTTCTCAAGCTCCTGGCGTAAACGATCGCGTTCTTCGACCAGCGCTTGATAACCGCGAGCCAGAGCCAAGGTTTTCTTTTCCAGCAAGCTAAAACTTTCAAGACTGTAATCCATGAACCTGATTCTCAATGTCGCTTAAGGTTGCCTTCTCTTCTTCATGGTCGACCTTCACAAACCGAGCAACTCCTCGATTTCCGCAATTCGTGCTTCGATTCTGCGTCTTTCATGCGCAGCGGTTGCCCGCGGGAGCCCCCTTTGAAGCTGCATCAGCTGCATTTCCAGCGCATAATCGCGGCAGCCATAACGTTTGGGTTGTTCCCCGACCCGGTATCCGACTTTCTCCGACGCCTCTTCCAACTCGACCATAAACTGCCTTTAATCCTGCTTTAATAAAAGGTATCATACGCTCATTTCAGCTGTCAATGTTTTTTCGGAGGAAAACCGTCCCGGCAGAAAAAACCAGCTCAATTATCAACCAAGCGTCCACAATTTACCCTGATAACTATCCCGCTCCCTTTGCAAGAGGTCCAGATGCTGAAGCACCTGCAATTTATTACGAGCCCAGTCCGGAGCGATAAAAATATCCCGATAACCCTCCGCCGTAAGGCGCTGCACAACGATTTCTGGCGGCAGCCGCTCCAGAAAACCGGCCACCAGCTCAACATAGACTTCCCGACTCAGCAGCGGAAAGGGAGTTTTCTGATATTCAGCATAGAGCGGAGTTCCATCAAGAAGCAACAGCGAGTGAATCTTGATCCCATGTAGAAAGGGGAGACCGGCCAGAAATTCGGCGGTCTGATAAACCATTTCCCGGGTTTCCCCGGGCAGACCGATAATGACATGCACACACAGTTTGACCCGGCTGCCGGTCAGCATCGCGACCGCATCGTTAAAATCCTCCAGCGTATGCCCGCGATTGATGCGCCGCAGGCTTTCAGCGTGCATCGACTGTAAACCATATTCAAGCCAGACATCATACTCTGCGGCATAACCGGAAAGCAGTTCTACCACCTCCGGGCTCATCGCATCCGGTCTGGTGCCGACCGCCAGCCCCACCACACCAGGCACCGCCAGAGCCTCATCGTAGAGAGCCCGCAGCCGGCTCAATTCCCCGTAAGTGTTGGTGCAGGTCTGAAAATAGGCAACAAAACGCCGGGCCTGACGCAGCCGACGATAAAGTTTCTTACCTTCCTCCAACTGCACGCCTACCGTTGGTAAGTTCCCCAGGCGACGCAGGGCCGAACCCCGACCATCACAATAAGAACATCCCCCAACCCCCCGACTGCCATCCCGGTTTGGGCAGGTGAACCCGGCATCGATCTGAAGCTTATAGACCCGTTCGGCAAAGCGGTTATGATAATAACTTTTAAGGTCATAATAAGGCTTGCCCATAACCCAGAGAGGATGACGCCGAAAGGTTCCGGAACGGCGCGGCGCCAAATTCATGACTTGCCCTCTAAGCAACAGCTAATGCGGGAGCGAGCCCCGCAACCCAAAGGGGTCTTCACAGCCCGCAAATAAGTGCTCTTATCAGAACATTTTCTTGTTTTTGCGGTTGGAAAAATGTTGAAAAAAAACAAGAAAATAACCTGTAAGACACTAAACTGGTTCATCGGCGCCAGCCACCTGATTCCGACCACGATTTTTGGCCCGATAAAGCGCCTGATCGACCTTCTCAACATAACTTTCCAAAGTATCACCCTCCCGTAAACTGCCTACACCAAGGCTGATCGTCACCGCAAAAGGCTTGCCTTTGAACGTGAACCGGCTGGCCTGCACTTTCCGACGAATTCTTTCCGCCACCTCCAGGGCGGATTCGTAAGGCGTATGCGGCAAAATCAGGGCAAACTCTTCACCACCGTAGCGCGCCAGCACATCAATCTCACGAATTTCCTTACTCATCAATTCACACAAAATCCGCAGCACCCCGTCTCCGGTGCGGTGACCATAGGTATCATTCACCTGCTTGAAATGATCTATATCAAGCAGCAGCATTGAAGTCGGTCGCCCATAACGTTTGTAGCTCATGACCTCGTGCTTGAGCTTTTCATCATAGGCCCGCCGGTTGTATGCGCGGGTCAGAGGATCAATAACTATCTCCTGCTTAACCTTCTCCATCTGTTTCTTCAGGTTTTCCACTTTAAGATTGGCATCGTCAACCTGCTCGCGAGCCAGCCGCATATCATCAACCATGCGCCGGGCCCGAAGCTGCAGCTTCTGCGTCTCTTGAAGCAGTAGTTCACGAACCTCCATGACTTCACGCAGGTTCCGAGCCTTTTTGATCCGGCTGATGCATTCTTCCAGGCCACTGTCAAAATCACCACTGTTCTTCAACAGGCCGGAAATCGACTCCGCGAGAATGGAAATAATCTTTTTCAGTTCATCTCGTTCACGACCGGTCTCGTCATCGATCAGTATGTTCAGTGAAAAAAGACGTTTGAATTTAGCGATATAACGCTGCATGGCCGGCGGGTCGGAAACGTCCATGAGTTCTTCCCGACACTGCACGAAAAGTTCGGAACTGGTCTGATCATGCAGGGACAGAATTTCAATCTGATGTAAAGCCATCTTCACCAGGGCCTTGAAATCATCGAGCAGCTGACGCAAATCATTCTCAACCCTGGACTGGGTCAGCAGATCGCTTTTCAATCCCTCCATCTTTTTCAGGAGCAAGCTCCCATCCAAAGGTTCTTCCTTCAGCAGTTGGCTCTTAACCTGCTTATGGATATGCTTGATCTGCACGGCGCTGCCCGCACCCTGCAAAGAATCAAAGAGAGAGCCCATAACCCGGCTCGCTCCCTGATCTCCGGCCAACGAAGTCTGCAGGGTTTTCAACAGAAAAAGAGAAAGTTCCCTGTATTCCCGAATCATGTCAAGGTCCATAGGCAACCTGAGTAAACGTGAGAGGTTTAATGATATGGATATTTATTGATATTGGTGCTTATTAATATATCAAGCAAGCTTTGTCGGCCCACCGGCAGACAAGGGAAAACAGACCCCGGATTCCTGGCACCAAGGCAGCACTACCTTGAAAGTGCTGCCTTGGTTTATTTCACTGCTGAAACTGATCTCTCCCTGATGCTGTTCCATAACGGTCCGGGCCGTAAACAGCCCGAGTCCGGTCGCCCCACGCTCAACACTGACCTCTTTAGTCGAGAAAAAAGGATCAAAAAGATGATCCCGACACTCCCGACTGATTCCGCCACCGTTATCGGAAATCGAAAAAAAGACCCTGGCCTCATCCTCAGCCCCGGTGACGACCTCAATCACACCTGAATAATCAGCCCCTTCGTTTTTCTTCCGCTCCCTGATCGCCTGGGCGGCGTTGAGCATCAAGTTCAGAAAAACCTGCTGAATCTGGCCTTTTTCCATGCGGGCCAGGGGAAGATCCGGCTGAAGTTTCTTCACGACCCGGACCTGTTCCCGTTCAAGTTCATAACGACTGAACGAAAGCGCGTCTTCTATCACCTGATTAAGGGAGAGCGGAAACAACTCCTTGCGCTCAGGATGAGAAAAAACCATCAGGTTTCCGGCCATCAGATTCAGGGCTTCAACCTGTTCCTTCAGTCGACCGAGCAGATGCAGATCCTTTTCCCGTCCGGCCGGAGCGTTTTCAAAGCGCAGCTCAAGAATTTGTACGACTCCGTAGATACCGGCAAGATAGTTATTCAGATCATGCGCGATGCCGGCCGCCATCTGCCCGATGCTGGCCATTTTCTCGGCTCTGACCACCTGGTCTTCCATCATGACCAAGGGGCTGGTATCCTGAATATAGACGACCGCCTCATGGCTTCGCGTTTCCCCCTCATGGAAAATCGGGTAGCAGAAAATATTGACATAGCCGCGGCCGGCTCGTCGGCTTTCGACCCGTAAACGGTTACGGACCTGGCCATCGGCCATACATTCGCGCGGCAGGCAATCGGGACAGGGCCTTTGCCGCTGCCGAAAAATTTCATAGCAACGCCGGCCCACGATTTGTTTCGGTTCGCTGCCATAATAAGCGGCTTCAGCCCGATTGATAGCCCGAACCACATAATCTTCGTCAACCAAATAAATACCGTTATCCAAGGCGTCCATGGTCCGCCGATAGCGCTGCCGACTTTCACTGAGTTTTAGATTCTGTTTCTCCAGCACCCCGGCAAAGTTTTCCAATTGTTTGCTGCGGTTCAATAATTCATCGTATTGCTCGCGAAACAAGTTTGTGGCCCTTTTCAACAATTCCCGGTAGCGTCCCATTCTGATCCCGGAACTGGGAGGCGACTCTCTGCGCTCCCCGGCCAAACCTCTCTCAAGCAAGCCAAAAAGCTGATCCATACTCAACTGCACCGGCCGAATCACCCGAAAGCCAAACCAGACTATAGCCAGAGCCACAAAACCGTGGACGACCACCGAAAAGACAAGAACCGCCGGATACCCAGGGAAAAAAACCAGCAGCAAGACCGCGCTCAGGCTGAGGAAAACCAGAAAACGCACAAACCATGAAGTTTTTAAATAGGAAAGAAAGTCAGTAAACAACCCGGTTTCTCCCCGCATTTTTTGCCTGATAAAGTTTCATATCGGCCTTTTCCACAAGCTCTCCCGGCTCAGTCATAGCCGTTTCGTAAGCCGCCACCCCAAGACAGATGGTCAAACTACCGTGCGTCTGACCATCCAGCAAAGGCTGTCTTTCCTGTCCCGGGATCACGGCAATTTCGATTTCCCGGCGAAAACGTTCCGCCACTTTGACGGTCTCATCCAACCCGCCATGACAGAGAACCGCAAACTCCTCTCCCCCGTAACGGGCCACGATATCACTGTGTCTGGCTTTGTGCCTGAGTAAATCGGCGACCGTTTTCAGAACCTTATCCCCGGCCGGGTGACCATGGGTATCATTGTAGAATTTAAAATTATCAATATCAATCATGATTACGGAAGAGACTCCGGAATAACGCTTAAGCCGCTCGAATTCCTCCTTGAGACGCTGCTGGAAATAGCGGTGGTTGTAAAGTCCGGTAAGCCCGTCGGTAATCACCAGGTTACGCAGAAGCTCTTCCTTCTCGCGCAGCTCGGCAATCAGAACCGCCTGCTGAAAAGCGGCCTCCCGCAAAATCTCCGCCGCACTCCGACCGGCCGGATCGGTCAGAACCGCCTCGAGCTGAGTTTTCAGGATATTAATTTCAAGCCGGGCCTGTATCAACTCCCGCTCAAGCCGGTTCCGGTCAGGATTTTTCCAGGCTTTAGTTTCCAAATCAGGCGACCTCTGAACAAATTCATAAAAAACTTTACCTTCGAGGCCTAAACTGCTATAGCCGCTCACCACTTACCAGCCCTCTGACAATACTGTATGAGGAGCAAAAACTCAACCTGTAAAAGTAAAGGCTTCGTAAAAAAGGTTTCGTTTCAGTTTCGAACCTGTCCTTTGCGCCGGGATAACGCCGGGTCTTATTTTACGTTTACGAAAGCCAGCAGACTGAACCGCGCGAGCATCTCAGGCCTTGTGCAGGTGTCAGGCAGGAATTACAGTGAAAATTCAACCACGCCAGGACGACGACAAAATCATTCATGACCGGCAAAGCAAACATTAATCCAGAAGGTTATCCGGACAAAGACAGTCCGTTTATCATTGACCGCGCCAAACATCCCATCTCCCGCAAAAACATAGATGGCAACGCTTTGAAGATTCTTTACCGTCTGAGAAATAGCGGCTTTACCGCTTATCTTGCCGGCGGCGCCGTCCGCGATATGTTGTTGGGCGAGCAACCGGCCGATTTCGACATCGTCACCGACGCCAGCCCCAAACAACTCAAACGATTGTTTCGCAACTCCCGGATTATCGGTCGCCGCTTTCGTCTGGTGCATGTTTTTTTTCACGGCCGTTCGCAAAACGCCGGACAAATATTTGAAGTCGCGACCTTTCGCCGGCCTTTCACCGAAGAGGAGAATGAGCAAAAACTGATTCAGGAGAAACCGGAGCTCGCCAACAATCTTTTCGGCTCACCGGCGGAAGATGCCCGCCGCCGGGATTTTACCATCAATGCTCTTTTCTACAATATCGCTGACTTCTCGGTGATTGATCATGTTAACGGCCTGCGTGACCTTCAGGAAAAAACCATCCGGATCATCGGTGATCCGGAAATCCGTTTTGCCGAAGATCCGGT
Source organism: Pseudomonadota bacterium (assembly GCA_011049115.1). NCBI lineage: Bacteria > Pseudomonadati > Pseudomonadota > Pseudomonadota bacterium. The sequence continues at coordinate 9,564 of DSCM01000140.1, read as the reverse complement.
TCGCATTCTGCGGGCTCTCGAATTTGCCTGCCGGCTCAAGTTTTCCATTGAAGAAAACACCGCCTTCGGGCTACGCACGCTGGCGCCGTCTCTGGCCGAGGTTCCCGCCAGCCGTCTGCGTGAGGAGTTAAAAGGACTTTACACCAAAAAAACCACCTCGGCCCTGCTGGCTCTGGGCGCGGACTACGCCGTCAACCAGCACTGGCTGCCTCCCCAGGTCGCGGCTCAAGTCGCGGTTGCGCTCCCACTTCTGCGCCGGGCCGAGAGTTTTTTCCCGGCGAACGACAATGAATCATTCCTGGAAAAGATTATCCTGAGCATCCTGGTGCTGCCGGTCGTCCTGGACTTGTATCCCCTGACCGCGGAAGCTCGTCTCAACCTAGTCGCCGCCAAGGTCGAGGAAACCCTGGAGAGCCTCAATCAGGCTTTCAACCTGCCTCGTTTTCAACGCCATGCCGTCAAAGAAACCATCGGCCTGCTTTACCGACTGGGCCGTGGTGATAAAAGGATTAATCAACTCCTGAAAAGGGAACATTTTTTCAGCGCTCTTTTTCTGTTCGCCGCCTGCAGACTAAACGGATCCGTCTGCCCGGATCATACCTCCTTCTGGCGTCAGCAAAGCGGCCGCCTGAACCAGCATTCCGGAGCCATGGGACTGGACTATGAAAAACTTTTTTCAGACGACTTCTGATGATGACAACCCACCTCTCCGCTGCCACCTGGAACACGGTGTGTTTTTCTGAAGTCATCAATTCAAATCGAAAATCACCCTCTCCCGCAACGGAGTTTCTCGGGAAAAAACACCGATGACCAGCCATCTCAACCTCGGGCGCATCGACTATCTCAACTGCCGACCGCTATACGAAATGCTGGAACATGACCGGGCACTGGCGGACATTACCCTGATACCCGGCCACCCGGCCGACCTCAATCGTGCTCTGAAAGACGGCAGTCTTGATCTGAGCCCCTCTTCTTCGATGCTGCTGGCCACCGCCGAAGAAAAAAAATTCTTCATTCTGGCGGATCTGGCTATCATCTCCCGCGACGAAGTGCGTAGCGTCCTGCTGGTCAGCCGCCGTCCACCCCGGCAACTGGAAGGCGGCGAAATTGCGCTGACCGGACACTCCCTGACCTCGGTTTTTCTGCTCAAAATCATTCTGTTTCATTTCTACCGACTCGACCCGAAAACCATCACCTTCAGAACTCAGGAATTTTCCGCCGACAGCCCCCAAGAGTCATTTCTGGTTATCGGCGACCAGGCTCTGACCCTTTATCACCATCCTCCCGCCGGTTATCAGATTTATGACCTCGGGCGCCTCTGGCACAGCTTCACCAACTTACCTTTTGTCTACGCTCTCTGGATCGGTCGCAGCTCAGTTCTTGAGCGACAACGGGCGGTGATCGCCCGACTCCACCGAAAATTACTTGAAATTATGGATCGTCTGCCGGACCGGCTTAACGCACTGGCTGAGACAACGTTGAAAAGAGGAAGCCACGGCAACGAACTCAGCACAAAACAGCTGCTCGATTACTGGCAAAAAGCCATCTTCTATCGACTCGATGAAAAGGCCCTGGCCGGGCTTGATTGTTTTTTCAATCATGCCCGGGAACTGGGGCTGATTGAAAAAATTCCACAGCTCAGTTTTTTTCCGGACGCTTTCAGAAAATAGTCTCTTGCAATCAACCCTTCAATAAGATAGAGAATAAGCCATGCAAATCGCCTCCCCCATATTTACCCCATTATATGAAGCCGCGGCAGAGCTTCAGGAAACCACCGTGAAGGTTTGCGAAACCTGCGGCCCGACCCTGGAAAAAGCCGTGGCCTGCTGCTGCAAAGCCCTGCGCCATGACCATAAGATTCTCTTTTTCGGCAACGGCGGCAGCGCCACTCAGGCCCAGCACCTGGCGGCGGAGCTGATCAACCGGTTCCGTTTTGACCGCAAACCCCTGGCTGCTCTCGCCCTGACCTCGGATTCGGCGGTCACCACCGCAATCGGCAATGACTATTCCTTCGCCGACCTTTTTGTTCGGCAGCTTGAAGGCCTCGGTCGTCCCGGCGATATTGCCGTGGCCTTAAGCACCAGCGGAACCTCGGAAAACATTGTCAGGGGCCTGAAAAAGGCCCGCGAGCTGAAACTGAACACCATTGGCCTGCTCGGTCGCGATGGTGGTCGCTGTCTTGAACTATGCGACCTGGCCCTGGTGGTTCCCGCGCAGAATACCGCCCGGATTCAGGAACTCCATCTGCTGCTCGGCCATCTTCTCTGCGGCCTGATCGAGGAGGAAATCTACCGACCATGAGCAAACTCCGGCTGGATAAAAGAAAACTCAAAACCTACCCTCTGGCCTCACGACCGAGCAAGGTCAACCTTAGCCGTTTTGCCCGGCCTCTGAGCAAGAACGAAAACATTGCCGGCCTGCTCGACAAGCTCCCTGGCTTTCTCGCCGCCGACGACCTGAAAACCGTCATCCAGGCCATCGTCACGGCCCATCGCCGCAACCGCCCGGTATTGCTTGGCATGGGAGCCCACGTTATCAAGGTTGGTCTGACTCCGTTATTGATTCAGCTGATGGAGAAAAAAGTCATCACCGGAATAGCCCTGAACGGCGCCGGTATTATTCATGATTTCGAGTTGGCCTGGGCCGGACATACCTCGGAAGAAGTCGCCGACGGCATCGGCGGCGGTGACTTCGGCATGGCCCAGGAAACCGGGGAGCAACTCAACCGGGCCATTCTCCTGGGTGATCGCGACGGACTCGGCCTCGGCACGGCCATCGGCCGTTTCATCTGGGAAGAAAAACTGCCGCACCGCGAAGCCAGCCTCCTCGGCCGCGCCTATCGGCTCAAGATACCGGTCAGCGTTCACGTCGCCCTCGGCACCGATATCATTCATATGCATGCGGCCGCCGACGGAGCCGCGATCGGACGCTGCAGCCTGCGCGATTTTGACTCCTTCTGCGCCCTTGTCAGTAAACTTGAGGATGGAGTTTACATCAACCTGGGTTCGGCCGTCATCCTGCCCGAGGTCTTTTTGAAAGCGATTTCCCTGGTCCGTAACCTGGGGCACCCGCTCAACAACCTGACCACGGTCAACATGGACTTCAACCAGCACTATCGGCCTCTGCAGAATGTCGTCAAGCGCCCGACCGCAGGCCACGGTCACGGCTATCAACTGATCGGCCATCACGAAATCATGTTTCCCCTGCTCAGCGCCGGCATTCTGGCCCAGCTGGAAGATTGATCGACGGCCGTTAAAAGATGACAAAGCTTGATGCGTTCGTAACCACGCTTATAAATTACAAAAAAACAGGATGGCACAGTAAGGGCTCCGAATGCGCGACGCCCGCGAAACCTGTGGACTGAGGCGTAGATTGAAGTACACCTCAGTGACGCTCGTCCGGTCTTGGCCGGAAAGGTTGAGAAGAAGAATAAAGCCGGTGGAGTACTTACGAAGCCACTAAACTCAAAGCAGGAAGAAATAAAATGGATCTGAACTCCCTGAACATCGGCATTATCGGCTGCGGCAATATGGGCCGAGCCCTCATCAAAGGTCTGAGCAGCGTTCAAAAGGTTCCCCGACTAACGATCTGGGATCCGCTCGCGGACTGCCGCAACCGTCTGACCGAAGAATTCAAATCAATCAGCATGGCAACCGACAACCAGACCCTAGCCAAAGATAATGCAATTATTGTTCTGGCGGTCAAACCCCAGGTTATCGACCCGGTCATGGCAGAAATCAAAAACGCTCTTAATCCCGATAAACTACTGATCTCAATTGCCGCCGGAATCCCCTGTCACCGCCTGGAACAGGCTCTGCCCTTGGCGATTCCAACCATTCGCATCATGCCCAATACTCCGGCGCTGATCAATCGCGGCATTTCGGCGATTGCCGCCGGCCGCCATGCCGGCCCCGACCATCTGGAAAAAGCCGCCGCCATCTTCACCTGCCTCGGAGAAACGGTTTTCGTGCCGGAGAGCGCCATGGATATGGTTACGGCGGTCTCCGGTAGCGGACCGGCCTATGTTTTTCTGGTCATCGAAGCCCTGCTGGATGCCGCCGTCGGCCTCGGTATGGGCCGCGAACTGGCCCGTAAACTGGTATTGGAAACCCTGCTCGGCGCCACCGAGCTGGTCAAACAAAGCGGGCTCCATCCCATGGAGCTCAAAGATATGGTCACCTCACCCGGCGGCACCACCATCGCCGGGCTGGCCGAGCTCGAAAAGAACGGCCTGCGGCACGCTTTCAACGAGGCCCTGCGAAGTGCCTGCCGGCGTTCACAGGAACTTGGCGGCTAACTGCCGCCCCCGGCCAGAAAGCGCCTTCACCAAACCAGGGCCGGCAAGCTTTCACACAAATCAGCTTCAACTAACTTTGCAGGCAGAACCATGAACCGCAGATCTGACCCGGAAATTATTGAACAGATACAACAACTAAAAAAAAACCACCAGGCCGTCATTCTTGCCCACAACTACGAACCGGCCGAAATCCAGGAACTCGCCGACATTACCGGTGATTCCCTGGGGTTAAGTGTTGAAGCGGCCGGTCTCGACCATCCCGTGATCGTCTTCTGCGGTGTCCGCTTCATGGCCGAAAGCGCGGCCATCCTCGCTCCTGATCGCAAGGTTCTGCTGCCCCGCCTGGAGTGCGGCTGCGGACTTGCCGATATGGCTGAGGCCGCCGCTCTAAAAAAAATGCGGGCCCAACACCCCGAGGCCGTGGTTGTCACCTACGTCAATTCCTCGGCTGAAGTCAAAGCCGAAAGCGACATTTGCTGCACCTCCGGCAACGCCGTCAACGTGATCAAATCAATCCCCTTGCAACAAGAAATCATCTTTGTTCCGGACCGCAACCTCGGAGCCTATGTAATCGAACAAACCGGTCGGCCGATGCTTCTCTGGGACGGGGCATGCCCGATTCATGACGCGCTTCGGGCCGCTGACATCGAAAAAGCCAGAATCGCGCACCCCGAGGCCCTGGTCATGGTCCATCCCGAATGCCGGCCCGAAGTCAGGCACCCGGCCGATGCCGTTTTAAGCACCGGTGGCATGATGGACTTTGTCGGCGGGACCAGCGCCGACAGCTTTATCGTGGCCACGGAAGAAGGGATGCTTTATCCTCTGCGCCAGGCCTATCCGAATAAAACCTTCTACCCCGTAAGCCCTGGCAACATGATCTGCGCCGACATGAAGATGATCACTCCCGCCGACATTCTCCAAACCCTGAAAAGCCTGGAACCGGTCATCACGGTCGCCGAAAACATTGCCAACCGGGCGCGACTGGCCCTAGAAAGGATGCTGGCCATTCCCCGCCATTAAACAACCACGGGGCAAACGCCATGATCAAAGAGAAGTTAAGTTTATGAAAGAAATCAGAGAATTTTTCAAGAAGGACCGTTTCGCCGCTCATAACGACATCAAACTGCTGGAGCTTCGTCCCGGTTACGCAAAAGCCGAGTTGACCGTCAACGACCACCATTTAAACGGCGTCAACATCACCCATGGCGGCGCCGTTTTCACCCTGGCCGACCTGGTTTTCGCCGTGGCCTCCAACTCACACGGCACAGTCGCGGTCGGAGTCAACGCCAGCATCTCCTATCTCAAGGCCACGACCAAGGGCAGCACCCTGACCGCCGAAGGACGCGAAGTCGCGATCAACCCCAAATTGGCGACCTACCAGATTGATATCCGGGACGAAAAACAGGAACTGATCGCCGTCTTTCAGGGCACGGTGTATCGCAAAAAAACCCCCTTAACATGAAAACCGGGCAAGACAAGGTCGTAACCCTTCAACATGCCATCGCCCGGCTGGTTCCGAACGACTGCCATATCAGCATCGGCGGCTTCACGATTAACCGCAATCCAATGGCTGCGGTTTACGAAATCATTCGGCAGAAAAAAAGAGGCTTGCATCTCTACGCTCACTCCAACGGCCAAGGCCTCGATGAGCTGATCGGCGCCGGTTGTGTGCGACGCCTGGAAATCGCCTATGCCGGCAACGGCCGTTTCGCTCCAACCTGTATTCGTTTTCGTAAAGCCGTTGAAGCCGGCCTGCTGGAGGTCGAGGATTACTCAAACTATCAGATGACTCTGCGTTTTCTGGCGGGGGCCATGGGGCTGCCCTTTCTGCCGACACGCTCGGGGCTGGGCAGCGATCTGCTGACACAATGGGGCTTCAGCAGAAAACTGCGCCAAAACGAAAGTCGCTTGCCGAACGACAAACTCATCACCATCGCCAACCCTTTCGGCGACTGGGGAGAAAGTCCCAAGCTGGTGCTGGTACCGGCAATCAATCCCGAGGTCACCATCATTCATGTACAGCAGGCCGACCGCCGCGGCAACGCCCGCATTCATGGTCTGACCTTTGCCGATATCGAGCAGGCCAAAGCCGCTCGCCATCTGATTGTCACCTGCGAGGAACTGGTCGAAGAGGATTATCTTAAACAAGAACCGGAACGTAATCAGCCGCCCTTTCTCCATGTCGACGCCGTGGTCCCGGTCCCCTGGGGGGCCTACCCCACCGCCTGCTACGGAGTCTATGACTATGATCCGGATTATCTTCACGCCTACCGGCGGGCGGCGGAGGACGAGAAACTTTATCAGGCCTACCTTGAGGAAAAAATTATGACTCCGACCGGGCATGATGATTTCCTGCAGCTGACTCCGAACCACCAACGAGAAGCACTGCAAGCCGACCCGACTCTCGGTTATGCCGAAGGCCTGCGCCGCGGTTGAGTTAAAATATGCCGAAAAAAGAAAACAGCTCCGCGCCCTATACACTCAAGGAAATGATGACGATTGCGGCGGCCAGGGAAATCAGAAACGGAGAAATCGTTTTCTGCGGCACCGGCATCGCGATGCTGGCGGCGATGGCGGCCAAGCACATCAGCGCCCCGGAAAGCACGATATTTTTTGAAACCGGAGCCATCGACGCCATTCTCGAAGAAGTTCCGCTGGCCGTGGCCGACTCCCGGGTGATGTTTGCCGCATCCCGTAACGGCGGCCTGGCCGAGGCTTTCGCGACCATGCAGAATCCCCTGACCGGCCGTCGGGTGGTCGGCATTCTCGGAGCCGCCCAGATCGACCCTTACGGCAACCTCAATTCAACCTGCCTTGGGGACTACCGGAAGCCGCGAACTCGTTTTTCCGGCAGCGGCGGGGCTTGCGATGTCGCCAGTTTCGTCAACCGGACGATCATCTTCATGCAGCACGAAAAGCGTAAATTTGTGGAAAAACTCGATTATCTGACCAGCCCGGGCTGGATCGACGGCCCTGAGGGTCGCAGCCGGCTTGGTCTGGGCGGAAGCGGGCCGGCGGCGGTTATCACCGATCTCGGCATCATGCGTTTCAAACCTGAAACCAAGCGCATGTACCTTGCCGCCGCTTATCCCGGCATCACTCCGGAAATGGTTCAGGATAAGACCGGGTTCACCCTCGAGCCGGAACCCTCGGCCCTCTTCGCGCCCCCCACCCCAACCGAACTTTCCATCCTGCGCAAACGCTGCGACCCGCAACGCCTGATTCTGGATTAAGCGTCCACACAACCCGGCTTCAGACCTCGGCGGAAACCGCTTCGGTGATATCCCAATCCTGATCATCAATTCTGGTCGTCAGCACCGGACAGGGAGCATGGCGAATGACCTTTTCGGCTACACTACCGAGAAGAATATGCGAAAGCCCGGTATGACCATGCGTGGCCATGACAATCAGACCAGCACCTATCTCCTTGGCATAATTGACAATTTCCTCGTAAGGTACGCCGTGCCTGACCTCGCCCTGGCAGGAGATACCGGAGGCTTTACAATAAGCCGCGCAATTCTCCACCTCGGCCTGAATGCTGTCTTGCACCTTACTGAAGAATTCACTGCCCACCTCGATATTAACATACGTAGGCAAATCCTCGACTACCGATAAAATATAAAGCGGTGCCTTGAAATTGCGGCAGATTTCAACTGCGTAGCGCAGGGCGCTGCGACTATTCCTTGAACCGTCGGTTAAAGCCATGACCTTTTTGAACAGCATCTTTTCCTCCCTTGTAAAATAGTCCTGCCAACCATCCGGACCCGCCGGCACCAAACCTCATAACCAGACAGATGCGAAAACCATCCCCGCACAATCGGGCTTTATCCGCCCGCAAATAAGTGCGTTGTAAGGCACTGAAGCTATCGAGAAGAACCATCAAACCGTGCATCTTCGCCACCTTAACCGCGTCTCAACCGAAGCTTCCTTTCACCCCCAGTTAAACGGATTAACCCGGTGCTGTCAAGTTTTACCGCTCGCAACCCTCAGCTTCCATGGCGCAGACGTTCGGAAAGCTCGCGATAATTAAAGAGCCGCCGACTATCAAGCAAACCGGCCAGAGCTCGGGAATTGATGCGAAAACCTCGTTCCTCAAGAATGGCCGCCGGATTGAGACCGCCGATGACCACCGCGCCGAAACTGCCTTCATTGACCGGAATATCAAGCAGGGTCTGACCGGGCCAACCCAGCACCATGAAGCCGCCCAGACCGATGGTTTTCAAGCGCTCCGCCAATTTTTCGACATCCTCCCGGCTGTCGGCCGGAAACTCACGAAAACTGGCCCCGATTTTGCCGTCGCCGCTGGAAATAGCGCCACGATAGTCGGTCATTCCGCTTCGAATAAAAGCTTCCAGGGGATCAAGACTGGTACCGTTATAATTGATTATCTCGACAAAACGCACCGCTTTTTTGTCGTGCAGCTCAAGCAGACCACCAAAACGCGAATTGGTCGGAATACCATACTGCAGCAACACCCCGTTCAGGGTAATCGAACAAACCGTGGCGAAACCGATATAACCCTCAGGAATTACCGCAGACCCCAGCCGCTCTCCGGCATAGAGCAGGGAGAGCATTTCCCCCATGGAAAAGCCCTCGGCGAAAACCTGTCTAATCTCGTCTAGGCAAATAAGCAGATGCTCCGGTTTGACCAGCGAGATATTGACGACCACGGTGCCGTTACCACTCTCCAGATCATAACTCATCCGGTAGGTCATCTGGTCGATCTTGGCCGAGAGGAAACCAACCTTCTCGATAATCCCGGTAACCTCCAGTTCAGCTCGACCAAAATTACTGATTCGGCGGCCACGCTTGCCGAAGTTTTCCGTCAAACCGGCTTCGTCCATCTTATGCAGATACAGACGCACGGTGCGTTCACTGATCTCGTGCCCGACATGATTTAAGGCGGACGCGATTCTGCGGCCACTTGACGGCCTGTCGGTCTCTTTGAGAATCCTTAAATGGCCTGTTCTTTGCGATTCATAGTCCACTCGAATTTAAAATTAAGCTTAAGTTTCCCCCTCTGTTTACAGAAAGCGTGTGCTTTTCAGCCTAAAACTTATCCTATCTAGTTTCCATCCAGAAAGCCCGGTTTTAACGAGGTCTGGTATCGGGCCTTGTATTTGATTTTTCAATTTTAAGCGCCCCGGCGCTCAAAATTTACTCTACCAGACCGTTTTAGGTGCTCTTTCTCAAATTTAGGGCGCAGCTACCCTGTAAAACTGCCTCGCTGTCAGAGCATCGTTTTAGCTTTCGGCTTTGGCGAGTTT
>DSCM01000139.1 GCA_011049115.1 Pseudomonadota bacterium | reverse complement strand
GAGAACGGCGATTACGCGTTCACCGGTCTCAATCTGGTGGGCACCTACATCGTGGCCGAGGAGGCGCAGGCGGGCTGGACTCAGACCTGGCCGCCGCTGACGGAAATCGCCGGCGCGAGCGCCGCGCCCTCGACCCGTTGCGACGAGTTGAGCCCGGCGGAGCGGGCCCGGCTTGAGGTCAGGGTCAGCGACAGCCCGCCGACGCCGCCTTCGGGTTTTCATCGGACTGTGGTCCGCGGGTTTCCGCGCGGCGCGGTCGTGCTGAGCGGGGTTCCGACCTCGACCTGGACCTACGGGTGCTCGGCGACCGCGGCCGGCATGCTGTTCGGCTATTACGACAGAAACGGTTACGGCAACATGTACAGCGGCCCGGCCAACGGCGGCGTGGCCCCGCTGGTCGATCTGGGACAGGGGGCTGATCCCGACAATCCGCTTGCCGGAGCCTGTTCCCTGATCGCGACCATGGCCGGTTTTGACGGGCGCTCCCCGGCGGCCCCCGGCCACGTCGACGATTACTGGATAGCTTATGGTGAGACTGGTCCTGATCCCTGGGAAACGGGTGGGGTCGAACATGTCTGGGGCGAATGCCTGGCCGATTACCTGGGCACCAATCAGTGGAAATGGAATTTTGACGGGGGTGGAAACGTCAGTAGTAACGGGGACGGCGCCACGACCTATTTTACTTATAACTCTGCGGGCAAGTTGTACGATCCGATTCCACCGGCCGACTGGGGCTTGCCGCAGACCGCCCTATGCCACGGCCTGCGGCTGTTCGCCGAGTCGCGGGGTTATCAGGTCGCGGAAAACTACAATCAGCGGGTCGACAGTCAGGTGGTCGGCGGTTTTTCCTTTGCCGACTTTAAATACGAGATCGATCAGGGCCGTCCGGTGCTGATTCATGTCGTCGGCCACACCATGCTCGGGGTCGGCTATGACAACGCCGAACAAACCATCTATCTTCACGATACCTGGGACAACTTGGTTCATGCGATGGATTGGGGCGGAAGTTATTCCGGCATGACCCTGGTGGCGGTGACGGTCCTGCGCCTTGCTCCCGTGGAAAGGCGGGTTCATTGCGTGAAACTTGAGGCCGGAGCGAATGTGACCGGGATTGATTTCGGCAATCAGGGGCCGAGTCCGATGAATACGGTCAGGGATATCACCGCCGGGCCGGATTATTATGCCGGGTTGCAGAGCGCCTGCGACGCCGTAGGCGACGGCGCCGCATTGGAGGCCCAGATCGGCAATTACATTGAAAATCTGCTGTACGACCGGTCGGGAACGTCAGTGAGCCTGGAGGGCGGTTTCGATTCAACCTTTGCCGACCAGGTCGGCATGACCAAGGTTATCGGCTCCTTGACGATTGCGGCCGGGACGTTGACTGTGGACCGGCTGCTGCTGCAGTAAAGCGTGTGGCCTTACCGCCCGCCGGGCGGTAAGGCCACACGTGATTTAAGCTTTGCCGGCGATGATGATTTCGAGTTTGCCCTGTTTCAGTTCGATCCGGGCGTCGCCGCCCTGTTTTAACCGACCGAAAAGAATTTCATCGGCTAGGCGATCCTTGATGTTCTCCTGGATCAGGCGGTCCAGGGGGCGGGCGCCGAATTTGGGCTGATAGCCGTTTTCAGCCAGCCAGATTCGGGCTGCCGCCGACAACGCGAGCCTGACCTTGCGCGGTTTGAGGAAAGCTTCCAACCGCAGCATGAATTTATCTACCACTTGCAGCATGATGTCCTGATTCAGGGGTTTGAAAAAGATAATTTCATCCAGGCGATTGCGGAATTCCGGGCTGAACAGCTTCTCCAGGGCCTTGCGCCCTCGGTCCTGCGGCTCATGCGCTTTTGTCTGGCCGAAACCGATGCTGTTGGCGGCCATCTCCCGGGCTCCGGCGTTACTGGTCATGACCAGGATGGTGTGCCGGAAATCGGCTTTCTTGCCGTTGTTGTCGGTCAGGGTGGCGTAATCCATGACCTGCAGCAGGATCGCGAAGATGTCGGGATGGGCCTTGTCGATCTCGTCCAGAAGCAGAAGGGCGTGCGGATGTTTGCGGATCTGTTCGGTCAGCAGCCCGCCCTGTTCAAAACCGACATAGCCGGGCGGCGAGCCGATGAGCCGGGCGACCGCATGTTTTTCCATGTACTCACTCATGTCGAAACGGATCAGTTCGATGCCCAGACAGTCGGCCGCCTGGCGACAGATTTCGGTCTTGCCGACTCCGGTCGGCCCGGTAAAGAGAAATGAGCCTACAGGGCGCTCCGGCTGATTGAGGCCGGCATGGGTCCTCTTCAGGGCCCGAAAGAGGGCGGCGATGGCTTCATCCTGACCGAAAATCCGGGCTCGCAGATGTTTGTCGAGAGCGGCCAGACGGGCGCTGTGATCGGCGTTGACCTTCTTGACCGGAACCCGGGCCATCTGCGAGACCACCTTCTCGATATCCGGCACGCGAATGGTCCTGAGTTCATGGCCGTTCGCGTTCAGGCGTGCTGCCGCCGCGGCTTCGTCGATGACGTCGATGGCCTTGTCCGGCAGGCAGTGATCGTTGACGTAACGGGCCGAGAGCTCGACCGCCGCCCGCAGGGCGGCCTGGCTGTAACGAACCTGATGATGTTCTTCATAGGAAGCCTTGAGTCCCTGCAGAATGGCATAGCTTTCCTCGGGACTGGGTTCGGCCAGGTCGATGGCCTGAAAACGGCGGGCCAGGGCCCGGTCGCGGCTGAAATTATGCCGGTATTCCTCGTGCGTGGTCGAACCCAGGCAGCGAATTCGCCCGGCGGCCAGCACCGGTTTGAGCAGGTTGGAGGCGTCCATGGAACTGCCGCCGGCGGCCCCGGCTCCGACCAGGGTGTGAATCTCGTCGATAAACAGAACAACCTTGCCCTTTTTTTCAAGTTCCGCGATGATTCCCTTCAGCCTTTCCTCAAACTGGCCCCGATATTTGGTGCCGGCCAGTACCGCGCCCAGATCGAGAGCGTAAATCTGATAGTCGAGCAGACTCGCGGGGGCGCGGCCCTGATGCAGACGCAGCGCCAGACCTTCGGCCATCGCGGTTTTGCCTACTCCGGGCTCGCCGATCAGCAGCGGGTTGTTTTTCCGGCGGCGGCAGAGGACCTGCAGGGTGCGCTGCATTTCGCTCTCGCGCCCGATCAGGGGGTCGATGTCCCCGGCGGCGGCTCGGGCTTTTAGGTCAACGGTGAAAGCGGCCAGTGGCGTGGCTTTTTTTTTCTCCGCCGCGCGGCTGTCCGCACCGGAATCATGGTTTTTGTCGAAACGGCGCTCGCTTGGCCCGGCGGCGGGTGCCGCGTGTGGTGCCGCGGCCGTTTCATCGGCGGCGGAAAGGAGGCGTAAGATGTCGAGCCGGGTGATGCCCTGGTCACGCAGAAAAAAACAGGCGTGGCTTTCATCCTCTTCAAAGATTGAGGCCAGCAGGTCGCCGAGTTCGGCTTCCGGCTTCTCCGCCATCTGAACATGAATCAGGGTTCTTTGAATCAGCCGCTGAAAGGCGAGGGTTTCCGTCGGCGCGCTCTGAGCGCCGTTTTTTAATTTGGGAATCCGGGCCGAAAAATAATTTTCCAGGCGGGCGATCAGGGTGACGATGTCGCCGCCGCACTGTTCGATAATCCGGCGTCCGCTTTCACTTTGCAGGGTGGCGTACAGCAGATGCTCAATCGTCAGATATTCGTGTTCTCGGGTTTTGGCTTCGCGAAAGGCCGCGACAATGGCTTGTTCCAGCTCGGGATTGATCATGTTCTCCAGTGGCCGGTAGGCCGGCCGGAAACCGGTTTTTTTCACGCCGGTCCGCTTAAGGTTGAGATTGCCGTCGCTTAAACCTTCTCCAGGCTGCAACGCAGAGGAAATCCCGCGGCGCCGGCCCGGCGAGTGACGGTCGCCACCTTGCTCTCCGCGATTTCCCGATCATACTCGCCCGCGCAGCCCAGCCCCTGACGATGGATCTGAAGCATGATGCTTTCGGCCGCCGTCCGGCTGTGATGAAAGACCTCTTCCAGAATCTCGACCACAAATTCCATGCTGGTGTAGTGATCATTATGGAGCAGGACTTTATAGCGGGGGGGCTCCGCCAGCCGATTTTTATGCTTATCGACGACCCAGGTTTGCTGGTCAAAAGCGAAATCACTCATCTTCGGTGCCGGAAATATTCATTGCGCGACGATTTCATTTTTGTAAGGTGAACTGATAATGATAAAATGGGACCGCGCTCGGACTTTGTCAAGGTTGCTGGTTTTATCATTGCTTTTTAGGGCGAGTTGCTTCTAAAATGCAAGACTAAATTTAAATTATTATTGAAACTGTTCAGTGTAGTTGATTTCAGCCTGTCTTGAGACGGGAAAATCAGGAAAATACGGATTTTTCCCGCGTAAAAGTAATCAGCTTTAAGGTCGGCTTATCTGAAGGTTAGCTGCTGTTTTTCCTTTGGGGGGTATGTTTGATGATGATTTCGCGACGCGCGGCGGCGCGGTGGGGAGTTTTTCTGGTCTTGCTGCTCTCGGCGGCGGCGCTTTTATCGGCGCGGCTGAGCCGGTTTGCCGGAGAAAGAGCGGTTTTTGAGGCCGTCGCGCCCCAGGCTCTGATCTTGGACGATGATCTTGATCCCCAATCCCTGGCGCTGGCTTTGGAGCGTAATCTCGGTTATTTTGACAGACTGCCCCAGGATCGGGTTTTTACTTACGGAACGATTTCGGTTGGCCTTGCCCGCTTGCGTCGGGCGCAGGTCGAACTGCTGAGCTTTCTCGCCTTATCGCCGGCCCGGCCGGCCCTGGCCGCGTATCTGGAAAAACACTTCGTCTTTTTGGAAGTGCGAAAAAAATCATGGCTGCCCCGGCGGCGCCCGGCGTCACCGATCCTGTATACCGGTTACTACGTTCCGACCCTGCGGGGCGCCTTGCAACCGAGTCCGCGGTTTTGTTATCCGCTGTATCGTCAGCCGGATGATCTGGTGGTGGTCGATCTGAGTAACTTCGATCTGCGCCGCCCGGTGGCCAAACTCTGGCCCTGGCTTGAGGCCCTGCCCCTGATTCCCAAAATTGATGAACTGGTCTTTCCCAAGCTTCGCGGCCGTCTGCTGAAAAACGGCACGGTCGTGCCCTATCATGCCCGGGCTGAAATCGATTATGCGGGAACATTGCTCGACCGCGGGCTGGAACTGGTCTGGGTGGATGATGAAATCGACCGTTTTTTCCTGCAGATTCAGGGTTCGGGAAAGATCGAGCTGGCTGAAGGCGGGTCCCTGATGGTCGGCTACGCCGCCGCCAACGGCCACCCTTACCAGAGTATCGGGGGCTGGCTGGTGCGCCAGGAAATCATGACCCGGGATGAGGTTTCCATGCCGTCGATTCGGGCCTGGCTCAAGGCCCATCCCGAGCGCCGGCAGGAAATCTTTACCGTCAATTCAAGTTATGTTTTTTTTCGTGAACTGCCCGGCCGGGAACCTCTGGGCTGCGATCAGGCGCCGCTGACCGGGGGGCGTTCGATCGCCACGGATCGAACCCTGTTTCCCGGCGGTGCCCTGGCCTGGATAGAAACCCGGCTGCCGACTTTTACCGACGAGGGTAAACTTTCGGGTTGGCGCGACAGCCGGCGCCTGGTGCTTAATCAGGATACCGGCGGCGCCATCACCGGCCCTTTCCGGGTCGATCTTTACTGTGGCGACGATCTGGCGGCAGAGCAGACCGCCGGGCTCATGAAAGAACCGGGACGTTTCCTTCTCTTACTGCCGCGCGAGTAAGGGAAAGCCCATCTCTTCGCGTTGTCTGAGGTGGTTTGCGGCCGAAAATTTGGCCAGATTGCGGACCCGGCCGATGTAGCTGGTTCTCTCGGTGACCGAGATGGCTCCGCGCGCATCCAGCAGATTGAAGACGTGAGAGCATTTCAGGCAACAGTCATAAAGGGGCAGCACCATCTCTTTTTCCGCCAGGCGTAGGCCTTCCTTCTCGTACATGTTGAAAAGCTGCAGCAGCATTTCGACGTCGGCTTCCTCGAAATTATATCGCGACCACTCGACTTCGCCGCGATGATGCACATCGCCATAGAAAAAACGGTCGTTCCATTTCAGATCGTAGACGTTGTCGACCCCCTGCAGGTACATGGCGATTCGTTCAATGCCATAAGTTATCTCGCCGGGAATCGGTTTTAAATCGAAACCTCCGACCTGTTGAAAATAGGTGAACTGGGTGATTTCCATGCCGTCGAGCCAGACCTCCCAGCCCAGACCCCAGGCCCCTAAAGTCGGGGATTCCCAGTCATCCTCGACAAAGCGAATGTCATGGTCCAGCGGGTCGATGCCGAGCGTCCGGAGACTGTCGAGATAAAGGTCCTGAATGTTGAGCGGCGAAGGTTTCAGAATGACCTGATATTGATAGTAGTGCTGCAGGCGGTTCGGATTTTCCCCGTAGCGGCCGTCGGTCGGCCGCCGCGAGGGCTCGACGTAGGCGACCTTGTAGGGTTCGGGACCCAGGGAACGCAGGAAGGTGGCCGGATTGAAGGTGCCGGCCCCGACTTCCAGATCATAGGGCTGTTGTATAATGCAGCCGTGATTGGCCCAGTAGCGTTCAAGATTAAGAACAACATCCTGAAAATTCATGTTCTGACTCCCTTTGTGGCTGGTTTGGTTGAGACAAAAGATTGCGGTTTGGTTGAAATCCGGCGGTGTCTGCGTTCCGTTGGGTCGTGGTCGTACCGGCGTCAGCGTGGCGTTCCATGATCGAAAGGCTCTTGAAGACCTGGCCGCTGTGCCAGCGTAACAGGGCGCGGCAGAGGCGGGCGCTTTCCGCCTCGACCTGGGGGGTGAAATTGAGCTGGTTTCGCATTTTGTTATCAAGTCGATGGGCCTGGTTCAGCAGATTGACGGTTCCCCGGCTGACCTCAAAGGCGCTCGGGTGCTTTGGCGTACAGTTGTTGCAGACCAGGCCACCGGTCTGGGGCGCGAAGTAGAGCTGCCGACTGCGATCAAAAGTCTGACCGCAGTCGAGGCAGCCGGAAAGTTCCGGCCTGAACCCCAGCAGGGTGATGATCTGCAGCTCAAACAGCCTGATCCGGCAGTTGAAATTGCGGATCTGCGGGGTGGTGGCGAGAAAGCTGAAAAGGTCGCGGAGCATCCCGAACAGGGCCGGATTGGCCTGGCCTTCGGCGCAGCAGCGATAGATGATTTCGAGAAAATAACTGCCGCAGAAATAGCTGCGCAGATTTTCCTGAATGGCGGTGAACGGTTCGATCAGGCGGCATTCGTCGATGCGGGTCAGGGTCAGCGGGGAGCGGCTGAAGCCTTCAAAGGAAACCAGGGAAAAAGGCTCAAGTGTGCCGGGAAAACGTCGGCGGCTGCGTTTCGCTCCCTTGCAGATAGCGCTGATCCGGCCTCGGCGCCAGCTGAAAAGGGTGATGATCAGATCGCTTTCGCCGAAATCGGTTCGGCTGATTATG
>DSCM01000138.1 GCA_011049115.1 Pseudomonadota bacterium | reverse complement strand
GAGCGGCGGCAATCTCAGCCCGACCAAGCTCAGAACCGCACTTCTGGAAACCACCCGGACCACCTGCATGATCATGATTATCGTCACCGGCGCGGTTATCTTCGGTCATTTTCTCGCGGTCACGAGAATTCCCTTCGATCTCGCCGGCTGGGTCGCGAGCCTGCCCCTGCCCCGTTTTTTGATTATCACGGTCATTATCCTGGTCTATCTGCTGGGAGGCTGTTTCATCGACGCCCTGGCCCTGATCCTGCTCACCGTGCCGATTTTCTATCCGGTCATCCTGGCCCTGAATTACGATCCGATCTGGTTCGGGGTGGTCATCGTCCTGGTAACCCAGATGGGGGTGATTTCACCACCGGTCGGAATCAACGTCTACGTGGTCAAAGGCACGGCTCCGGAGATCCCCCTGGGCACGATTTTTCGCGGCGTGCTCCCCTTTCTCGGGGCCCTGATTCTGGGCACGGTCATCCTGCTGGCCATCCCCCAATTCTCACTTTTCCTCCCCGGCCTGATGCAATAAAACCTCGTTAAAACAACAAAAAAGGCCGGTTTGCACCGGCCTTTTTATATTTCTTCTTCTCTTTCCTCGCAAAAACGTACGCTCACCGCACCAGCAATACCGGAAGATGACATTCCTGAACCACCTTGTTGGCTACCGAGCCGAACATCAGATTTGAAAGCTTGCCGGAACCGTTGGGGGAGATCAGCACCAGATCTACCCCCTGCGCGGCGGCGACCCGACAAATCATATCGGCCGGATTACCGCGTTCCATTTTGGCCTCGGCCGCAATTCCATTTTTTTCAAGCACCAGGCGATGTTTCTCCACCACCTTCTGGCAGTGTTCCAGAGACTGCCGGGTAATAGCTTCGAGCTGGCTTTGTTGAAAACCGTGATATTCGAGCTGGGAAAAAGGAACCACGATCAACAACGTCGCCCGCATCGGCATCATGTCCTTCATGTTTATGATATAATTCAAAACCCGATGCGCCGCAGGCGAATCATCAACAGGAACCAGAACATGTAAAGGCATTCTCAATTCTCCACAATCATCAAAACTAATTATGATGGCTTCGTAACCACTCCCGCGATCTCGTTCCCCTGCAACCCACCCAGCCAGAGCCGGGAAGGTCCAGGTGCCTCGCCTGTGCAGTGTTTACGAAGCCCATCCCGTTTTTTACGATTTCATACATTGTTACGAATTTATCTAAAGAGCCACGCGCGACCAGATCCCTGCTCCGGCCACAGTTCACGCGACAGAAACGGCGGCCGGGGTCCAACCAGGAATCATTTTCCGTAGAAGAACTCCGGCAGGAAAAGAACCACGTCCGGCCAGTAAGTCAGCAACATCAAAGTCGCTATCTGAATCACGAGGAAAGGGATGACTGCCTTGGTTACGTAGATCAGTCCCCGATTAACCAGGGCTCCGGTGATATAAAGGCTGACACCGAGCGGCGGCGTACAATAACCGATCCCCAGGTTAACCGTCATCAGAAGACCGAAGTGCAGGGTGCTGATATTATATTCTGGCAACATCGGCAGCAGGATCGGGGCCAATATCAAAGTCGCCGAAATGATATCCATGAACATGCCGACCACCAGCAGCATGATGTTGACAATCAGAAGGAAGGTCCAGGCGGAGTGAACCTTGCTGACCACGATCCCGGCCAGAATCGAGGGAATCTGCTCCAGGGTGAGATAGCGGCCAAAGGCCGTCGCCCCGGCCACGATGATCAGCAGGGTCGCCGAGGTCACGGCCGAGGAAACCACGACATCCTTGACCTTGGACAATTTCATATCCTTATGAATGAACAGCTCGACGACGAAGGCGTAGACACAGGCAACGACGGCGGCTTCATTGGCGGTGAAGACCCCGGAAAAGATCCCTCCGAAAATCAGCACCGGCAACATCAGGGCCCAGAAACCCTGGCGCAAGACCCGAAGCACTTCCTTGAAAGTCGGCGGCGGGGAGCGTTTGAAATCACGATTGCGACAATAAAAGAAGGAATACAGGGACATCGCCACCATAATCAGGATTCCGGGAACGAAACCGGTCATGAAAAGGGCGGCCAGCGAGTCGTTGCTGACCATGGAATAAAGAATCATCGAGATACTGGGCGGAATGATAACCCCCAGAATCGGCGCGGTCGTCATAATCCCGACGCTGAATTTTTCATCGTACTGATTATCCATCAGGGCCGGAATCATAAAGCCGCCGATGGCAACCACGGTCGCCACGGTGGAGCCGGAAATTGCGCCGAACATACCGCAGGCAAGCACTCCGGCCATAGCCAGACCGCCCGGAAAAAAACCGACCACCGCATTGGCAACCTTGATCAGCCGGTCGACAATCGACCCCGAGGTCATGATATTGCCGCAGAGGATAAAAAACAGCACCACCACCAGAGCGAAATTATCCATGCTTCGGAAAAGGGTCTGAGCCAGCATCAGAATCGGCATGTCGGTAAAATAAATAAAGCCGAGAATGCTGGTAAAAAACAGGGACATGAAGACCGGAATGGTCGCCCCCAGACAACCGATCAAACAGAAAACAATGATTAAATAAGAATTATCCATTTCGTTAGACCTTCTCCCCCGTAAAATCTTCCCACAGGGCCATGATGGTTCGAATGAACATCATGGCGCCCATCAGCGGAAGAATGGCATAGAGAAGCACCAGCGGAACCTGCAGGATAATGGTTTTCTGCTGAGTCGAATACTGCAATGCGGCCATCTGCCAGCCAAGATAAAAGATCAACCCGCTGTAGCCTAAGGTACAGACATGACTGAAATAGTCGAGTGGCTTCTTCAATACGGGGAAAATCTGAGGCAGGGCATCAATGCGAATCATGGAGCGGTTTTTAATCGCGGCGGAGCAACCGATGAAGGTAGTAAAAATTATGACTTCCCGAATGAGCTCTTCCGACCAGGCCAGGGAATAGTGAATCGTGTAACGCAAAACCACATTCACAAAGAGCGAGATCAGCCCGACCATAACGACGACAAAAAGACTCCATTCTTCAAAAAAAGAAAAGACTCTATCAATAATCCTGAAACTTCTGGCGATCATAATATCCTTCAACCAATCAATAAAATGACAATTTCAGTGGGTAAAAGTAAAAGCAATACGGAAGCAGGCCCCGCTACCCAACATCAAACAGGAAAGCAACCCGATGTAATCCTGAAAATTTGAATCAGCAACGAACTCGGAAACCCTCCCCACAACCCCATCGGGCTTTCTCCGCCGCAAAGAAACTAAAAAGCCGGAAGCCTGGTAAGCTTCCGGCTTTCCGGAAGGAAAAGCTTTTAATAATCAAGCACCCGTTTGTAACCCAGGAAATCCTGAACCTTCTTCAGATAGTCAGCCCCGATTTCAGCGGCCCATTGTTTATGAACCTCGTCCCCTTTAACCCGCAGAAGCTCCATTTCCTCAGCCGGCAGTTGGTAAAAACTGATTCCGGCTTCCTTGGCTTTGGCGATCTGGTCGACTTCCTGCTGACGGGTCATAACCCGGGTTTTGGCGCATTCCTCATGAATAACATCCAGCAGAATCTTCTGAAGATCAGCCGGCAGAGAACTGTAGAATTTCTCATTGACCAGAAAAATAAACAGTCCCTGCGCATAGTTGATCTGCGTAAAATGCTTGCAGACATCGAATTTTTTCGTGATGTTACAAACCATCGGCGTATGGTCGAGACCGGTGATCACCTTCTGGTTCAGAGAAATGGGCACATCGGGCCAAGGCATGACCACGGGATTCAACCCCCAGGCCCGGTACAGAGACTGATTAACCGCCGCTTCAGCGATTCTGAATTTCACCTTGCCGGCGTCAGCCAGGGTTTTAACCGGATCTATCGTCGCCCAGCCGTAATTACCATAGCCGGTGATATCGACGCCCAAAACCCCCTGGTGCCTCATGCCGTCAAGAAAATACTGCCAATATTCGCTCCCGATATACTGGTCGAGCTTGTCAAACGAATTAACCAGAAAAGGCAGGTTGATAAGCCCCATTCTGGGAGCCAGGTTGGTAACCGCGACCGAGGAAGAAAGCATGCCCTGAATCGTGTTGGTTTTCAGCATGTTAAGAACTTCGACTTCACCGCCCAGCTGCGACAGAGGATAGTATTTAAGCTCAATCTGGCCGTTACTGCGCTCCCAGAGGCTGTCCCGAACCCGGTAACCAGCCGCCACGCCTTCGATGACCGGATGGGAAACATTTGAAACCTTCATGACATACTTGGCGCCCGACATGTCGACCTTCGGCTGCCACTTAGCCAGCGGATTAACCTTCTCCGCCCCAAAAGCGGTTGAGCACACCATTAAGCTAACCAGAACCAGCATGCAAACAAAGCATCTCTTCATTTTTCTACCCCTCTCCAATTTAATCTTGTTAGTCCCGCAAAACCAGCTTCCGATCGAAATCCTGAACAGATCGTAATCCAACCCCGATCGACAGACTTTCGACAAACCTCCCCTTACTCCTAGCATAACATTTTTATAAAAACAACCATAAAACAGTGAATCAAGCTCCTGCGGGGCCCGGTGCCGATCGCTATCTGATGCTCCGGAACCAACCGCGAAAGGCTTTCCGGGAAAAAGTATTTCCCTTGCAATTAACGCCGCCAACAAGTATTATAAGGACTTTCCGAGCGTTCGGAAAATTATCCATAATCTATTGAAATGACGGAATAAATAGGTCTTTTAAAAAAACCGGCCGCAACCATGATAAAAAGTAAAGCCAACTATCATCTCTGCGCCCTGATCTTTTTGCTCTGCACCTTGCTGGTCTTGTTGCAAACGGGCAGCAATTTACATGCCTCCGGCAAAAAACAAATAGAGTTTGCCGTGGACCATCCCCCCTATCTTGAAGAATTTGTCTTGAGTTCGGAGAACGGTCAAATCAGGCTTTCCGTGGAAGTCGCCAACCCTTTCGATCAAGAGATCAAATCACTTCTTTTAAACGGTGTCTCGCAGAATATCACCCTGCATACCGAAGTGAAAGTGAACAAACTTAACCTGTTCCTGATTAATTTCAACCGCACCCTCGGCAAAAAAGTCCACGTCCACCAAATTCAATACGACAACCTGAAAAGAGTTTTCATCGTCAGTAATAATTCCACTGGAAAAACCAGAGAAACCACTTCTTACAAAGAGGCCCTGGAAGAGGCCGCAAGCTTTCGTGACATTACACTCCTGACGTCGGCTCAACTTGAGGAAAACCGTAGCTACCAGATTGAAACCTTTTGTGAAATCAGAAAAGTCCGCCTGCCTTTTCATCTTGAGTACCTGTTTTTCTTCCTCTCCGCCTGGGATCGCAAAAGCAACAGCTACACTATCGACATTCCCGAGCGTCTGCTTTCCGAAACGATGCAGAGATAGCCTTGCTTTCACCATCACCCAATAGAACTATTCCGGCAACCACCACGTCGACCGACAAGGATCGCATCCGGCGCCGGCGCGAAACCGTGATCATCACCATCCTGAGCGTGATCATCATTTCCCTTTTCTACATTGAAATCAAGCTGCCCAACCTGATGCCCGCCGATCTGCCGATTCTCGGCAATGTTCTGGTTTTCGCCCTGATCAACATCAACATCATCCTGCTGCTGCTGCTGATCTTTCTGATTCTGCGCAACCTGTTAAAACTGCTGCTCGAAAGAAAACGTAAAATCGTCGGTTTTCGTCTGCGGACCAAGCTGGTGGTCGCCTTCATCTCGTTGTCTCTGTTTCCCACCATCCTTCTGTTTGTCGCCGCCACCGGATTTATCCGCTACAGCCTGGACAACTGGTTTTCAACCACTTTTGAGGCTTCTCTGGATGCTTCCCTGATCATCGCGCAGGAATATTATGACAACCTGCGCCGCCAGAATCAAGGCCTGGCCTTAAGCCTCGCCACCGAGGCGACCCGGCGGGGTCTGATGATCGGAGAAAAAAAGGAGCCGATGCAAAAACTGATCGATGACAAACGTGCTGAATTTTCTCTTGACGCGATCGGGGTTATTCTTTCGCCCGGCAACCAGGTCGTGGTTCTCAGCCTCAGCGACAACCTGACCTACAACCAGTTTCTGGAGGGACTTGACCTGGGCGACCGCCCCCCCCCCAGAAACCGCATCATCCCCCTAGACAGCGGCGCTGCCCTGGTACAGGGCTGGGCACCGGTTTTTTCGGTCTGGGAAGGGGATGAAGTCATTGCCATGGTGGTAACGGTAAAGTTTGTTCCCGCCCTGCTCGCCTCCAGAATGGAAAGTATTTCGGGAAGATACACGGCCTACAAAAAAGCCAAGAACCTGGAGCTCTACATTAAGAGCAATTACATTCTGACCTTTGTCCTGATCACCGCATTAATCACCTTCATTTCCATCTGGTTCGGTTTTTATCTGGCGAAAGACATTACCGCACCGGTCCATGAATTGGCCCTGGCAACCCGCGAGATCGCCGGCGGCAACCTCGATTTCAGCATTGACATGGTGGCCAGCGACGAACTCGGAATCCTGGTTGACTCATTTAACAGCATGACCCAAAAACTCCTTGTCAGCCGGCGTGAGAGCGAACTCGCCCACCAGGAGATGAGCCGCATCAGCAGTGAGCACGCTGAAAGACGACGCTACATTGAAACCATCCTTGAAAACATCAACTCCGGGGTGATCGCCATTGATCGCAGCGGTCGCATCACCACCATCAACCGGGCAGCGGAAAGAATCTTTGCCTTCTCCGCCCCCGAGGTTCAGGGCAGAAACTATCGCAACATCTTTCCCGCAGAACTTATTCAGAAAATCCGCCAATACCTGAAGGAAAGCCAGAGTGACCCGCATAAAGAAAGCAGTATCGAGCTGACCCTGCCTGAAATCAACCGCTATATCTCGGTTAATTTCAGTCCGTTCTACAATGACAGCCGGACTTACATCGGCATGCTGATTCTGATCAACGACATGACCGACCTGGTCAAGGCCCAGAAAACCGTGGCGTGGCGTGAGGTCGCGCGACGAATCGCGCATGAAATCAAGAATCCACTGACCCCCATCGCGCTTTCGGCCCAGCGCATTCAGCGCAAATACAGCGGCCTGACCGCCGAAGGCGATCAAGTTTTGCAGGACTGTACGTCAACCATTGTCAAGCAGGTCAATGAACTTAAATCGCTGGTCAATGAATTCTCCAATTTCGCCCGCATGCCACAAGCGCGACCGACGCTGCAAAACCTTAACCCCCTGATCGAAGAATCACTGATCCTTTACCGCCAGAGCCACAGCCGGGTCTCGTTCAGTTTTATCCCGGACAGCAGAATTCCGGATTTTTATCTTGATCACGAGCAAATCAAACGGGCCCTGACCAATCTGCTTGACAACGCCCTGGCGGCTCTGGAAAAGACCAGAGACGGTCAGATCTGGATTACAAGCAGACTTGACAAAAGTCTGGAAATGGTTATTATCGAGATCAACGACAACGGCCCGGGTATCGATGAAAAAACCATGTCACGTCTCTTCGAACCCTATTTTTCCACAAAAAAAATGGGTACCGGACTGGGTTTGACCATCGTCAAAACCATTATCAATGATCATCGCGGCTTCATCCGCGTCCGGGAAAACCATCTCAAAGGCACCTGCTTCGTAATCGAACTGCCCATCATAAAAACCATATGAAAAAACATATTGTCATCATTGATGATGAACCCGCCATTCGCCAGTCGATGAGCGATATTTTTACCGACGAAGGTTATTCCGTAAGCTGCGCCGAAGATGGCGGCAGCGCCCTGACCCTGCTTGAGAAAGAATCTCCCGATCTGATTTTTCTCGACATCTGGCTGCCCGACAGCGACGGCCTAAAATTACTTCCGGGCCTGAAAACCGAGCACCCCGAAGTTCCGATCATCATGATCTCCGGTCACGGCACCATCGAGACCGCGGTTCAGGCCACTAAAATGGGCGCCTTTGACTTTATTGAAAAACCGCTCTCCCTTGACAAGCTGGTGATCACGGCCGCCAACGCCCTGACCCTCTCACGCCTGCAGGAAGAAAACCTCCGTCTGAAAAGGCAGTATCATGAAAACCGCTTGACCGGCAACTGCCCGGCCATCATCCAGCTCAAGGAGCAGATCCGGATCATCGCCCCGACCGACGGCTGGGTTTTAATCGTCGGTGAAAACGGAACCGGCAAGGAGCTGATCGCTCGAGAGATTCATCGTTTAAGCAAGCGCGGCGACCAGCCCTTCATTGACGTCCACTGCGCCGCAGTTCCTGAAGAACTGATCGAGGCCGAGCTTTTTGGTTGTGAAAAGGGGGTCGGCGGAGCCTTGAGACGAAAGCACGGCAAGTTTGAAGAGAGCCATGGCGGCACCATTTTTCTCGATGAAATCGGCAACCTGAGCCTCGCTACCCAAGCCCGAATACTCAGGGTTATTGAGGAAAGAACCTTTACCCGCTTGGGTAGCAACCAGAACATCCCGGTCAATGTCAGGATTATCGCCGCAACCAACAAAAACCTTGAGCACGAGATCCACAGCGGAAATTTCCGGAGGGAGCTCTTTAACCGGCTTGACATTCTGCCCATTCAGACCCTTCCTTTACGCGAACGGCGTGACGATATCCCGATCCTCGCCGACACCTTTCTGGCCGGCTACTTCAAGGAACATGGCGGCAGCCGTCACCACCTGGATCCGGAAGCCATCGACCGACTGAAGATTTATCACTGGCCCGGCAATATCAGGGAGCTCAAAAACCTCATGGAAAGACTTGCGATCATGTGCGACAAAGAGCTTATCTGCAGCGCAGATCTGCCCCCATATCTGAGAAATCCGGAACCGACCCTGACACCGAACCAGTTCGTCTGGAACCATCTTTTGGCAAATGATTCACTTACCGAGGCAAACAAAAACTTTGAGAAGATCTACTTGGGCAATAAGCTCGATGAAAACGACTGGAACATCTCGAAAACGGCTCAACGGATCGGCATCAGCCGACACAGCCTGCAACGCAAGCTCAAATCTCTGGCCCTCAAGCAATCCGACTGACCATGTCCAATAACACCGAACGGCTTTATAACGCGGAAGCCATTGAGGTTCTCAAGGGCCTGGATCCGGTCCGATTACGACCCGGCATGTACACCGATACGACCCGGCCCAACCATCTCGCTCAGGAAGTCATCGACAACAGTGTCGATGAAGCCATGGCCGGCTTTGCCAATCGCCTGGAAGTTATTCTCTACAACGATAACTCGCTGGAGGTCAGGGATAACGGTCGCGGCATGCCGGTCGACATTCACCCCGAAGAGCAGGTCCCGGGAATCGAACTGATCATGACCAGGCTTCATGCCGGAGCCAAATTCAACCATAAAAGCTACCAATATTCAGGTGGTTTACACGGGGTTGGAGTTTCTGTCGTCAATGCTCTCTCCCAGCATCTGGAGGTTGAAGTCAAACGCGACGGCGGTCGTTTCACCTGTGCCTTCAGTGGCGGAATCAGCAGCTCTCCCCTGACCCGGATCGAGGATGTCGGACGCCGCAACACAGGCACCGCGATCAGATTCTGGCCGGACCCGAAATATTTCGATACCGTCAAATTCGCGGTTAACCGCCTGATCCATACCCTGCGGGCCAAGGCGGTTCTCTGCCCCGGGCTGAAAGTCAGTTTTATCGACCAGATCAACGAAGAGAGTTATGAATGGCTCTTTGTCGATGGCCTGGCCGACTATCTCAAACAGAGTCTCGACGGCCGTTCTCAGATTCCGGATCCGCCTTTTACCAGTAAATTCAGCAGTGATTCCGAAAGCGTAAGCTGGGCCCTGACCTGGTTACCGGAAGGGGGAGAACCTATCAATGAAAGCTATGTCAACCTGATTCCCACGTCGGCCGGAGGAACCCATGTCAACGGCCTGCGCAGCGGTTTACAGGCGGCTATCAGAGAATTTTGCGACTTTCGCAATCTTTTGCCCCGAGGACTGAAACTTTCCCCTGAGGACAGCTGGGAACATTGCAGCTACATCATTTCCTTGAAATCTCAGAATCCCCAATTTTCCGGCCAGACCAAGGAACGACTAACTTCAAGGGAAAGCGCGTCCTTGGTCGCCGGGGTGATCAAGGACGCTTTCAGCCTCTGGCTGAATGAACATCCCGCCATCGGCGAGGAAATCGCCGCTCTGGCTATCGCCAACGCGCAGAAAAGACAACGGGCGGCCCGCAAGGTCGAACGCAAGAAAATCACCAACGGGCCGGCCCTGCCCGGCAAACTGGCCGATTGCGTCAGCCAGGATCCGGCCCTGAGCGAGCTCTTCCTGGTCGAAGGCGATTCCGCCGGAGGCTCCGCCAAACAGGCCCGGGACCGAAATTTTCAGGCGGTCATGCCGTTGCGGGGGAAAATCCTCAACACCTGGGAAAGCGATGTCGAAGTCATTCTGGCCTCCAAGGAGATTCATGATATCGCCGCCGCCATCGGGGTCGACCCGGGCTCCGACCGCCTCACAGACCTGCGCTACGGAAAAA
Source organism: Pseudomonadota bacterium (assembly GCA_011049115.1). NCBI lineage: Bacteria > Pseudomonadati > Pseudomonadota > Pseudomonadota bacterium. Next base: position 15,282 of record DSCM01000138.1, on the reverse strand, counting down.
TCTGCGTTCTCGCCGATGCCGATTCCGACGGTCTTCATATCGCCACCCTGATCTGCGCCCTGTTCCTCCGTCATTTCAAGCCCTTGGTCCGGGCCGGCCATCTGTTCATCGCCATGCCTCCTCTCTACCGGATCGACCGTGGCAAAGAGGTCTACTATGCCCTTGATGAGACCGAAAAAGAAGCTATCCTTGAACGTTTGCGGGAAGACAAAAAAAACGTTCGCATCAACCTGCAGAGATTCAAGGGACTCGGCGAGATGAACCCCCTGCAATTGAGGGAAACCACCATGGCGGCCGAGACCCGGCGTCTGGTCCAGCTGACCCTGAACGAAGCCGGCGAGGATTTCCAGATCATGGACATGATGCTGGCCAAAAAAAGAGCCGCCGACCGCCGCCAGTGGCTCGAAGATAAAGGCTGTCTGACTGCAGAACCACTAGTTCCGACGGACGCCGCGGCCCAATCCCAGGAAAACGACTAAACAAAATCATATGACGCAGGAAAAGCAGTTATTCCTTCAGGACGAATGCGAAAAGCAGTTTCTCGGCCGTTTTACCGAAAAGGCTTACCTCGAGTATGCCATGTATGTCATTCTCGACCGGGCTCTCCCCCATATCGGTGACGGCCTCAAACCGGTACAACGGCGCATCATCTACGCTATGTCCGAACTCGGCCTGAAAGCCGGAGCCAAATACAAAAAATCGGCGCGAACCGTGGGCGATGTACTGGGCAAGTTTCATCCCCACGGAGATTCCGCCTGCTATGAAGCGATGGTCCTGATGGCCCAGCCCTTCACCTACCGCTACCCCCTGATCGACGGCCAAGGCAACTGGGGGGCTCCGGATGACCCGAAGTCATTCGCCGCCATGCGTTACACCGAAGCACGGCTTTCCGACTATGCCGATCTGCTGCTCAGCGAACTGGATCAGGGCACGGTCGACTGGGGAGATAATTTTGACGGCACCTTGCAGGAGCCGCTTCTGCTTCCGGCCCGGCTGCCCAATCTTCTGCTTAACGGCAGCACCGGCATCGCCGTCGGCATGGCGACCGACATCCCCCCCCACAATCTCAGTGAGGTTGCCGAAGCCTGCATTTATCTGCTGGACCATCCCGAGGCGACCACGGCCGCTCTTTGCGAGATTATCAAAGGCCCGGATTTTCCTTCCCGGGCCGAGATCATCACCCCACGCGAGGAACTTGTCAGGCTCTATGAAAAAGGCAACGGCACCCTGAAAATGCGGGCGGTCTACGAACTGGAAGAGCATGACATCGTGATTACGGCCCTGCCCCACCAGGTTTCCGGCGCTCGGGTCATGGAACAGATCGCCGCCCAGATGCAGGCCAAGAAACTGCCCCTGGTGGCCGACTTACGAGACGAGTCGGACAACGAGGAACCGGTTCGTCTGGTCATCATTCCCCGTTCCAACCGGGTTGACCCCGAGCTGTTGATGGCCCATCTGTTCGCCACGACCGACCTTGAGAAAACCTACCGGGTCAACCTGAACCTGATTGCTCTCGACGGACGTCCCCGGGTCATGGGACTGGCCCAACTACTCAATGAGTGGCTCCGCTTCCGTATCGAGGTCGTCCGTCGGCGTCTTAACTACCGCCGGGAAAAGGTCGAAGCCCGTCTTCACATTCTTGCCGGCCTGCTGATTGCCTTTCTCAATATTGATGAAATCATAGACATCATCCGCCGCCATGATCAGCCGAAACCGATATTGATGCAGCATTTCGGCTTAAGTGAAAAACAGGCGGAAGCGATTCTCGAACTGAAGCTGCGCCATCTGGCCAAACTGGAAGAGCTCAAGATCAAAGGTGAAGCGGATGAACTCGAAAAGGAAAGACAGTCCCTGGCTGAGATTCTGGCTTCCGAGCGCAAGCTGAGAAATCTGATCCGTAAGGAAATCAAAAACGACGCCAGACTCTTTGGTGATTCGCGTCGCTCTCCAACCGTCATCCCCCGCAATGAAGCCCAGGCCTTGAGCACAACCGAGCTGCTGCCGACCGAAGCGATCACCGTCATCGTCTCCGACAAAGGTTGGGTCAGGGCGGCGAAAGGTCACGACATCGACCCTCTGAAACTCACCTATCGAACCGGGGATGCCTTTAAAACGGCGGTTACCGGGCGCAGCAACCAGCCTGTCGTTTTCCTGGCCGCCAACGGGCGCTGCTATACACTTGCGGCCCACACCCTGCCTTCGGCCCGCAGCCATGGAGAACCGTTGAGCGGACGCCTGCAGATTGACAGCCCTATTGAACATCTGCTGATGGGTGAAAATGAGGAAAGGTTTCTCCTGGCCTCGGATGATGGTTATGGTTTTATTACCTGCCTGCAGGACCTGCTGAGCAAAAACCGTAACGGCAAGGCCGTTCTGAGCCTACCTCAAAACGCCCACCCCCTGCCTCCGCTGCATCTGGGAAGGACAGAGCAGGAGGAACTCGTGGCTTTGAGCAGCAGCGGCCGCATGCTGATTTTTGCTCTCCAGCAGTTGCCGCTGCTGACCCGGGGCAAAGGCAACAAAATCATCAGCCTTAACCCCAATGGGAAAAACCAGTCCGAAAACGAAACCCTGAAAATGGCAATCATTCTGCCGGCGGGTGCCACCTTGAGGGTCCATGCCGGGCACCGCCAGATGACCCTGAAAAAAGAAAATCTCGAGACTTATCGCGGTAGTCGTGGCCGTCGCGGCCTGCTGTTGCCGCGGGGCCTGCAACGAGCGGACAGTCTGGAAATAATTTTCGACCAATCCGACCCAGACCATGGATAAACAAAGTCTGGAGGTCATGAGTGGAGTTCTGCTGCGCCAAGTGCAGGGTTCATTCATTACCAAGATTCATCAGATGACGCCCTGGCATTTGCTCCTGCGTCTGCGCGGAGGGGGTCACGTCGGAGAACAACGCTTGCTGATTGCGATCGCTCCGCAGGCGCCGGGCCTGCATCTGACTCAGCGCCGTTATCTTAACCCGCCGCGACCCTTACGTTTCTGCGCCTACCTGCGCCGTCACCTGCAGGGGGCCCGGATTCTCGATCTGAAAAAAGACGCCCATGACCGCATTATTTTTATCCGCGCCACCACGCGGGAAACCGAAAAGCAACTGATCATCGAATTCACCGGCAAAAACCAAAACGTCGTCTTCACCCAAGGCGAAAATATGATTATAGGCGCCTTGATGCGCCCGGTTTCCCATCATGAAAGACTGGCCCCGGGTTTTGCATATCGCCCCCCCGAGCCGATAATTGCCGGCTCCCCCAACAACACGGCGCCGGTGCTCCTGCACGAAATTATCCCGAATCCGTCCACCGCCTCCGCTCAGGAGCTGCTTTCCGCCTACGATGACTGGTTTTTCCCCCGTTACCAGCAGCACTACGGCGCCCTTGAGTTCAGGAAACTTGAAAAAGCTCTGCAGCAACATTTGCGCCGCCTGCAGAAAAGACAGCAGCATCTTACCGCGGAAGCCGCCGAAAAGGAAAAACATCTCGACAATCGTCGTCTGGGAGACCTGCTCAAGGCCTCCTTGCCGCGGCTGCAAAAAGGCCTGAGCACGGCTTACGTGGTTGATTACTGGTCGGAAAAACTCGAGGAAACCGCCATCGCCCTGAATCCGGCGCTCACTCCTCAGGAGAATCTGGAAAAACTGTACAAAACTGCGAAAAAAGCCAGAAGGGGACTCGAGCTGATTGAAGACCGCCGCCGGCTGACCCGCGGCGATGAAGACTACACCATGAATCTACTTTTTCAGTTCAGCAAATTCCGACCGGAGAGCGATACTTCGGAAGAGTTACAGGAACTGCTGGAGCTGGCGGCCGCTCTGACGGCTAAAAAATCCAGGTCAGAGCCACTCGCCGAAAAAAACAAAAATTCGCGCGTAAAACCGGCGCGCCCCTCCCCACAACCAGGGATCACCCGGCTTGACGGGGTGGCCGGAGGCGTCATCTATCTCGGCCGCACGGCCCTGGCCAACGACTATCTCTACCGTCATCTTGGTCGAGCCGAAGATTTCTGGTTCCATGTCCGGGAACGCCCCGGGGCCCATGTTCTGCTCAAAGCCTCCCCCGACGGCAGCGCCCCGGAAGCCGAACAGCTGCAGGCGGCCACCCTGGCGGCCGCCAACTCTCAGATCCGGGGAGAACGCCGAGTCGAAGTAACCATGACTAAAATTAAATATCTGCGTAAACCCAAAGGGGCCCACCCGGGCCAACTGCTCCTCAGCGGTCCGCATACGACCGTGACCGTCAACCCGGAAACCAGCAAAGGATAAATAACATGTCAGAAGCGATCAACCCGGTGCGCAACCAGCTGGTTGAGAAACTCAAGCAGTCAGGTTTCAAACAAGAGCAGATTGCCGCCGCCGAGGATCTTCGCTCCTGTTATGGTTATGACGCCACCCGCCAGAGCCGGTCGCCGCTGCTCGCGGTGCTGCCCGAGAATCATAAGCAGGTCGTAACCGTAATCCGCCTGGCCGCCGACCAGGGACTGAAGATTTTCCCCCGCGGGGCCGGCAGCGGCATGTCGGGCGGCTCGATTCCCAGTGCGGACGGCATCATCCTGTCCCTGACCAGAATGAAAAAGATTCTGGAAATCGACCAGGATAATATGATAGCTACGGTTGAACCCGGAGTAGTGACGGCCGAGCTGCAGGAAGCGGTCGCCAGGGTCGGCCTGTTCTACCCCCCGGACCCGGCCAGCCTCGGCTTTTCAACTCTCGGCGGCAATGTCGCCGAGAATGCCGGTGGTCCGCGAGCGGTAAAATACGGCGTTACCGCTGACTATGTGATGGGCCTGGAGGCGGTCATGATCAATGGTGAGACCATCCGTTGCGGCAATAAATGCGTGAAATCGGTTTCCGGTTACGATCTGACCTCGCTGCTGGTCGGATCGGAAGGCACCCTGGCCGTCATCACCCGGATTCTGCTAAAACTGCTTCCCGCTCCGGAAAGCGTCCGCACCTCGCTGCTGGCCTTTCCTTCCATGGCGAGCGCGGCCCGGGCCATCACCAGCATGCTGAAAAACCAGATCGATCCCTCGACCATCGAATTTCTTGACCGGCACTCAATCAACGCGGTCCGGGAAACGCTGCCTTTTTCTCTCCCCGACGGTGCCGATACGCTTCTTCTGGTCGAAATTGACGGCTCGGTTTCCAGTGTCGAGGCCCAGAACCGCAAGCTGCAAAGCCTGTTAAAAGATGACGCCCTGCTGTTCATCGAAGCCGGCAACCAAGCGGAGCGAGCCCAGCTCTGGAGCGCCCGCAGGCGGCTTTCGCCCGCAATCGCCAATCTTGCGCCCCATAAAATCAACGAAGACATCGCGGTTCCCAGAGCCGCGATTCCGGCCGTGATCGATCGTCTGGGAAGACTCTCGGAGCTGGTCAAACTGCCGATTGTCTGTTTCGGACATGCGGGTGACGGCAACATCCATGTTAACGTCATGCTTGATAAAAACGACCCCGAACAGGCTCGGCGCGGGGAAGAGGCGGTCGCCGAAATCTTTGCCATCACCCTGTCGCTGGGAGGGACCCTTTCCGGTGAACATGGCATCGGCAACACCAAATCAGCCTATCTCGACAAAGAATGGAACCGCGCCACCATTGCCGCCATGCGGGCGATCAAAAGAGCCTTTGACCCGGAAAATCGTCTGAATCCGGGCAAGATTTTTCCACCGGAAGACTGACCACCGCCTGCCGGTGAATTTTCACGAAGATGAAGGGCTGCGGTTTCAAAGACAGGCTTTTCGCCCGCCGACTTCCATCAGGGATGAGCCAACGATAATGATTCAGCCCATATCAAATAAAAGATTCCGTTTTTCGGCGCCGGCCGAAAAACGCTTGCTTTGACGAGATAAAGAACATGAGCCAAGCCAACTGGCGGGACGAACTGAAAAAATGCGTCAAGTGTGGGGCCTGCATGACGGTCTGCCCGATTTATCGGCAGACCGGACGGGAGGAAATGGTGGCCCGCGGCAAACTGAATCTGATTGAATCCGTCCAGGGAAAGTCAGATCTGCCGCCAGGCTGGCGGGAAGCGGTGGACCACTGTCTGCTCTGCTGTTCCTGCGAAGAAAACTGCTCAAAAAACATCAGAATCACCGAGATCATCGCGGCCGCACGCAACCATCAGAACCAGGAATGCGGCCTCAATCCCATTAAAAAAAGCGCTTTCGCCCTACTCAAAAGTCGTTTTTCGAGTTTGGCCGCCTTACTTAAAACAGGTTCACTCCTGCAGGGCCTCTGGGGACGAAAACTACCTCGCCACAGTGGTCTTCAACGCCGTCTGCCCTTACCCGGCATCGATGAACAGACGGTTATTCCGGTTCTGCCCCGCCGCAACCTCGATGACTTGCTCAGGCAACAAAAACCGCAAGCCGCGCTTGAACCGGTTATTTATTTTCCCGGTTGCGCCACCCGTTACCTTTACCCGCAAACCGGACTTGATCTTATTTATGTCCTTGAACAACTGGGTTTTCAGGGCCTGTTCCCACGCGAACTGGTTTGCTGCGGCCTGGTCGCCTGGGGGACCGGCGACCAGGATAGCCATCGGGTTTTACAAAATCGCAACCTTGAGGTCTTTCACCGGCACGCATCCGTCAAGGAAATCGTTACCGGCTGCGCTTCCTGTGGACATGCTCTGAAAGAATATGAAAATCTGCCCGCCGGCTGCGAAATTCTGGATATCAGTGAATTTCTTTACCGTCACCGGGAAAAGCTGGAAAGGCTGGTCGGCAACCGCCGCTTATCCAGGAAAATCACTTATCACGATCCCTGTCATCTGCGCAAAGGCCAGAACCTCACCCGCGAGCCGCGCTGGCTGCTCTCCCTGATCGCCGGGGAGAATTTCATCGAAATGAGCCATCCCGAACGCTGCTGCGGAGCCGGCGGCACTTTTGGTCTGACTCACAAAGCTCTGTCGCGTGAGATTCTGGCCGAAAAAGCCTGTGATATTGAACAAACCGGAGCCCTCACCGTCGCCAGCGGCTGTCCCGGCTGCCTCCTGCAGTTAACTGAAGGAGCGGTGGTGGCCGGCAGCTCCTGGCAGGCCGAACATCCTGTCAGCCTGCTGGCCGAACTTTTAAGAAGCCCAGAGAAGCCGTCATGAAAGAAGAGCCTGGACTGACCATCAAACAGCTCGAGAAGCAAATCAGAGAGCTTTATAAAAAATTGCTCCTGGCCGATCGCGAGCTCGACCACAGTCAGGGCTCAAAGTTACTCAGAATCCAGGAAGGTAAAAATCAACTCGCTGAAATCATTGAAATTTCACCAAATCCAGTGGTCATGTTCACCCTGGAGGGCACGATAACCTATCTCAATCCGGCCGGGCACCGTCTGTTTGCACTCGATGCATCAGAAAAGCTTCCGAAGCGGTCGTTTTTTCAGATTTTCTCTGAAAGTAACCGTTACTTTCTGAAGACCGAGGCTCTGCCGACGGCCCTGGACCGCGGCCAGTGGCAAGGTGAAATCGAAATCTCCACCCCCGGCGCCAAACTGATCTGCCACATAATCCTGCTCGTGCACCTAAGCAAACGTGAAACCAAACCTTTTTTTTCCGCCACCTTGCATGATCGCACCGCCGTTATCCGGGCCGACCGCACCATTAAAACCGTCATCGCCAATACCTTCGGAGTCTTCGGAGAGCCTTTTTTCAAGAACCTGGTCGCCACCCTGCGTCATTGGTTTGCCTGTGAAACCGCCTGGATCGGCACGATTGAAGAAGAACAGGTACAGATAATAGCCCTGGAAAGCGATCAGCAGACAGCCGATTCCTTCAGCTATAAGCTGAATTATTCCCCATTGTTCGGAACAGAAAAAAAACGCATTTGCCATATCCCTGAAAACATTCAGGAACACTTTCCCGACAACCGGTTTTTCAAAGAATTCCGGGGCTCGGGCTACATCGGCATCGGTCTCTACAACTCCGCTGAAAAAATGATCGGCCTCATGGGCGTCTTAAAGAAAAGCAAGCTGGAACTGCCCCCCGGAACCGAAGACCTGCTTACGATTTTCGCCGCCCAGACCGCCACAGAAATCGAACGCCGTAAAGGTGAACAGGCTTTGCGCCGCGCCAGTGCCGAGGCGGATGAAATCAACGCGCAACTGGAACAGGCCATTCAACGGGCCAACCGAATGACCCTTGAGGCGGAGCTTGCCGACGCCGCCAAAAGTGAATTTCTGGCCAACATGAGCCATGAAATCAGAACGCCGATGAACGCCATTATCGGTTTTTCGTCACTGTTGCTGGACACACCCCTTGATCACGATCAACGCGACTATCTCAACATCATCATCAGAAACAGTGAAGGGCTGCTGCTGATCATCAATGACATTCTCGACTATTCAAAAATCGAAGCTAAAAAACTGGATCTCGAAGAGATCCAGTTTCCGCTTCGTGAAACCACCGATGATCTGCTCGGCCTGCTCTCTCTCAGGACCGCAGAAAAAAATCTCTTCTTCCACTGCATTGTCGACCACCGGATTCCGGAACTGGTTCGCGGTGATCCCGGCCGCCTGCGGCAAATCTTGATCAACCTGACCAATAATGCCATTAAGTTCACCAAGGAGGGGGGAATCATCATCCGAGTCTCCATGCTGGATAAAACCACCACCCTGGTTAAACTCCATTTCTCCGTCACCGACACCGGGATTGGTATTCCCAGTGATCGGATTAACCGGCTTTTTCAATCCTTCACCCAGGTTGATTCATCCACGACCAGGGAGTTTGGGGGTACAGGGCTGGGACTGGCGATCTCCAAACAACTGGCCGAGTTGATGGGCGGAGAGATTGGCGTCGAAAGCCAGCTTGGCCAGGGCTCAACCTTCTGGTTTACCGTCGTCCTGGGCCGCGAGCCCACTGCGAACGGCCCACCCCAGGCAAAAATCTTCGCTGGACGCCATTTCATCCTGTTCACGCCCCCGCCGGCTTCAAAGACCGCAAGCCAGCAAACGAGACCGGCCGGCGAGGTCGCAGAACAACATCTTTTAGCCCTGAATTGCGGGGTTGACAAGGTCTTTTCCCTGCCGTTACTGACCCAGAAACTCTATGATGCACAAACCGATTCCGTGCCCTACGACATATTGCTCGTGGATCTTTCGGAAAAAACAGCGTTGGAAAACTTAAGAAAATTAATCCCTCAATTTCTGCTGCCTCGTTTTCTGGTCGGCCTGACTCCGCATCCCCAGATGAAAACCACCACCGATTTTGATTTGCTTATTCCTACTCCCATTAAAAGATCCCTGTTATGTGAACAGCTGGCTCACGTCATGGGGCTCGGGCGGCCGAGGGAAAAGGATGAAAAAAAATTGTCGCAGGAGGGGAACACGAGGGAAAGCAAAAAAAATCTGCGCATTCTCCTGGTCGATGATAATCAGGTCAATCTTAAAGTTGGCTCGAAAATGCTCGCCCAGCTCGGGCTGAAATGCGCGACCGCCGGCAATGGCGTTGAGGCGCTGGCGGCGCTGGGAGCAGCCCATTACGATCTGGTATTCATGGATATTCAGATGCCGGAAATGGACGGCTACGAAACCACCAGACTGATTCGCAGCCGAGCGACAACCACCATCAACCCCAAAGTCACTATCGTCGCCATGACCGCCCATGCCCAGAGAAGTGATCGGGAGCGCTGTCTGGCGGCCGGCATGGATGATTTTCTCAGCAAACCGGTCCGCCAGGAAGAACTCAAGCAGATTATTGAGCGCTGCCTGTCCCGCCGGGAGAACCCCCTCAAAACCGAGGCATCCGAAACCACGCACGAGGATTTAAAAACCGAAAGCCTTTTTCAGGAAGACGAAAATGGAACAGTTTGCGACACCGATCTTTTTGACCGCACGGCGTTTTTGAAAAAACTTGACGATGATTTTGATCTGTACCATGAGCTTTTGCACGATTTTATCCAGAGCGCCCAAGTTTTTCTTAAAGATATCAAGCGGGGCGTCGCAGAAAATGACTTTGACCGGGTCAGAATCGCGGCCCACAGCCTGAAAGGATCTGCGGGAAGCCTTGCCGCCCATAAGCTTCAGACTGCCGCCTACGAGGTCGAAAAAGCGGTTCTCGCCAAGGACACGCAGAGACTCTACCAGGGCCGCGAAAGAATGGAAATGGAATTCGAGATCTTACATGAAATCCTGAAGGATGAGCTCGCCGGCCGCCAATAGCTTTTTCGTGGCCGACCGGGCTCGAAGATTATTCAGCTCACACAGCGGGCCGTCTGACGCAAGGCCAAATCCGCCAGCACCATGGCCGCCATGGCTTCAACCACCGGCACCACCCGGGGCAGCACGCAGGGATCATGTCTGCCCTTACCTTCCAGAATAACCGCATTGCCGTTATAATCAACCGTGTTCTGAGGTCTAGCGATGGTCGGCACCGGTTTGAACGCAACCTCAAAAAATACCGGCTGGCCATTACTGATCCCTCCCTGAATCCCCCCGCTGAAATTACTGGAGGTCGCCAAGCCGCCATCACCGACCACGAAAAGATCATTATGCTGGGAACCGGTCATCGCGGCTCCGGCAAAACCCGAGCCGACCGCAAAACCCTTGGCCGCCGGCAGGGAAAGCATGGCCTGAGCCAGGAGTGCATCCATCTTATCAAAAACCGGTTCGCCCCAGCCGGCGGGCAGATGACGGCAAACACAGCTGACCACCCCACCGACTGAATCCCTGGCAATCCGGGCTTTTTCAATTTCCGCGACCATGGCCGCGGCAGCCTCGGGATCAGGACAACGTACCGGCGAGGCCTCGACCGCGGACCGAGAAATCGTGGTAAGCGGCGCTTGACTGAAAACCGCCCCGCCGATCTGACTGACCCAGGCCACGATTTCGACCCCGAACCGCAGGCGCAGGAACTCCTCCGCCAAGGTTCCGGCCGCCACCCGGGCCAGGGTTTCCCGGGCGCTGGCCCGCCCTCCCCCGCTGCGGGCACCGACTCCATATTTCATTCGATAAGTATAATCGGCATGCGAGGGCCGCGGCACCTCCGTCAAAGCTCCATAATCAGCCGGCTTGAGATCGGTGTTGCGAACCAGCATGGCAATCGGCGTGCCCAAGGTCTTGCCGTCCTCCAGGCCGGAGAGAATCTCCAGGCGATCAGCTTCCCGGCGCGGGCTGACAAGGTCGCTCTGCCCAGGACGCCGCCGGTCAAGCTGAGCCTGAATCACCGGCAACGAAACCTCGATTCCGGGCGGGCAGCCATCGACCACGGCCCCTACCCCGGCCCCGTGCGACTCACCAAAAGTCGTAACTTTGAACAGCGTACCAAATGTACTGCTCATGGCATAACCTTCAGACTTTGCATAAGAGTACGATTTTTCTGTAAATAGTCAACGATCCGGGCAACGATCGCATCGGGAGACAGCCGCTCAACCTCAATCACATAGTGAGCGATTTCCCGGTACAGCGGTTCGCGTTCAACCAACCCGCGCCGGATTTCCTCGGCCGGACTCAAAGCCGTCAATGGCGGTCTGAATCCCGCCGTTTGCGAATCCAGCGCCAGACGGGTGGAAATAACTTCTGGACCGGCCTTCAGCCAGATGACCCGACCACGACTCCGCAAAAAAGCACGGTTATCCGAATCCAGAACCATTCCCCCCCCGGTTGCCAACACCATCGCCGCCGAAGCGTCACACTCTTTTAAAATTTCACTTTCAAGCTTACGAAAAGCCGCCCAACCAAAGTTTTCAACAAAAGCACTGATACTCAGGCCCGCCCGTTCGACCAGCAAAAGGTCACTGTCCTGAAAAGGAAGACCAAGCGTCGCGGCCAGTTTCCGGCCCACGACGCTCTTTCCCGCCGCTCGATAACCGATCAGATACAGATTAGACATGGTTTAACTCCAAATCTGGCCGCAGCTGCCATGCCACTAGAGAGCGGCAAAAACCTTCCAGAAATCGGGAAATGATTTTTCCACACAATGTTCATCCTCGATTTTCATTCCCGGAAGGCAGAGGCCGGCAAGGGCAAAGCTCATGGCAATTCGATGATCGTCATAGGTCTTGATTAACGCGCCCTGCGGCCGGCCGCCGGTGACCGCGATATAATTCTCTCCGCATTCGACCATGATTCCCATTTTACCCAATTCGGTGGCGACCGCCGCCAGGCGATCACTTTCCTTGGCTCGCAGATGAGCTACATTGGTCATCATCGTGCGCCCCTTGGCAAAGGCCGCCACCACCCCTAAAGTCGGAACCAGATCCGGCATGTCACCCATATCCACCGTCAGGCCCTGCAGAGGCCGGCCGCTAACCGTGATTCCGTCATCGGCAAATTCAAGGCGGCAACCCATTTTTTCCAGCACCCGGATAAAACCGAGATCCCCCTGCGCGGAATCAGCCGAGATGCCGAGAACCTTGACCTCGGCTTGGCAAATCGCTGCGGCCGCCCAGAAATAGCCGGCTTGAGAACAATCCGGCTCGACCGCGTAATTTCCGGATCGATAAACCTGACCACCGCCGACCTGAAACCGTTCACAACCGAAAGCCTGGGCTTCGATGGCGAAATTTTTCATGACCGTCAGGGTGAGATCAACGTATGGTCTGGAAACCGGCCCTTTGACGACCCGAATCTCAAGTCCCTGCCGCGTCAAGGGAGCGATCAGCAGCAGGGCCGAAAGATACTGACTGCTGACACTGCAATCAATCTCCACGCTCCCCCCGGCAATCCGACCACCGCCAATCCGAAGCGGCGGACAACCGTTCTGCTGTAAGGATGCCGCCGGCACCCCAAGCTGGCCCAAAGCCGTCAGCAGTTCGGCCATCGGCCGCTGCCGCATCCTGGGACTGCCGTCAAAGGTATAAAAACCCTCTCCAAGCGCCGCCACGGCGGTCAAAAGACGCATCGAAGTACCGGAATTTTCAAGAAAAATATCTTCCCGGCAGGGTTGTAACCGGCCTCCGGTACCGAGCACCCTGAAACTGCGGGCCGACGCATCAGCGTTAATCCGGGCTCCCATGTGCCCGAGAGCGGCGGCGGTCAATTCGGTATCGCGGCTGAAAAGCGCGCCCTCGATAAGACTTTCACCTTCAGCCAAGGCTGAGGCGATCAAGACCCGGTGCGTATAGCTTTTTGATCCCGGCACCCGAACTTCGGCGGACTGTACCCTTCTGGGCTTAATTTCCAACACTTGACGTCTCCTGCAAAGAACAGTTTTCCCCCAAAGCCCGCAACACCGCCTGCCGCATGATCGCAACCGGAGCTTTGACTCCGGTCCACAACTCAAACTGCAGAGCGCCCTGCGCCACAAACATTTCCAGCCCATCGATGATCAGCGCCCCCCGGCGACCGGCAGCCTGCAACAGGCTGGTATTCAAGGGGTTATATACGATATCCATAACCACCATGCCCGGCTGCAGAAATTCTTCCGGCAGAGGAGTTTGCGCCTTTTCGGGAAACATGCCGACCGAGGTTGTGTTAATTATTATTTCCGGAGCGAAGGCAGGAATTTCCGCCAGGCTCAAGACTTCGACCGCAAAGTCACGGGCCAGTTCCCGCGCCCGTTGCCGCCCGCGATTAACCAGCGCGACCCGGCCGCCGCTCCCGGTGACCGCATGAACCAGGGCCCGCGCCGCGCCGCCGGCTCCAAGAATCAGAACCCGGCGCCCCTGTGGATCGACTTTCCGGCGCAAAGCCGTCAAGGCTCCAGGGGCATCGGTATTATAACCACATAAACGGCCCCGACGATTTACCACCGTATTGACGGCGCCGATCACCCGCGCGTCCTCGGCGACTTCGTCCAGGCAATCCATAACCGACTGTTTATGAGGCAGCGTCACACTCAAACCGGCAATCCCCAAAGCCCGAACCCCGGCAAGCGCGGTCGCCGCATCAGTCACCTGGAAAGCGACGAAACCAGCCGCCATCCCCATCGCTTTAAAAGCGGCATTGTGCATGACCGGGCTTAATGAATGAGCAATGGGATTACCAATCACCGCATACAGAGATATTGTTTTCAGCGCCATCTATTCACTCCGGAAAACCGGCGGCATACTTCCAGAACAGGCCCCGAGCCCGAGCAGACGGGCAGACCCACATCTACGGAAAACTGCATTTTTCACTTAGTCTTCTGCCTTTTCCCGATCATGGTTCAGAGGGTATCAATCCGCACGATTCGCCGGCCATGATTCTGACCAGATGCTCCTTGAACTCCTTGATTCCGGCGCCGGTTACGGCTGAAAGAGCCAGAACGCGCCGCCCGTTCATCAGGGGATGATGACTAAGTTGCTCGAGCAGCGCGGCAACCAGATCCGCCGAGACGACATCCATCTGAGTCAGGATGACCATTTTTTCGCGCTCCAGCAAGTCGTCGCGATACAGCGTGAGTTCCTGACTGACGACGCGATAGGCGCCGATCAAGGCCTCAATCGTTTGAAACTCGGCCAGAGAAAGCAAATGCACCAAAAGTCTGGTTCTTTCAATGTGACGCAGGAATCTAGTCCCCAGACCAGTTCCCAAATGTGCATCACTCACCAGACCGGGAATATCAGCGATCACTACCTGCTGATAGTCGCCCACCGGCATGATTCCAAGATGAGGCTGCAGGGTGGTAAAAGGATAAGCGGCAATCTTGGGCCGGGCAGCCGACACGGAAGCAATCAGGGTCGATTTGCCGGCATTGGGCAGACCGATCAGGGCAACTTCAGCCAGAAGTTTCAGGACCAGCCTGAGTCGGGCCTTGCCACCTTCTTCTCCGGGCTGAGAAAAACGTGGCGTCCGATGGGTCGATGAGGCAAAATGAGCATTCCCCTTACCTCCACGGCCCCCCTTGGCAACAACCAGAGACTCATCGTGGGCCATGATTTCGCCGCCGAAAAGCGCCTCTTCAGCCTCGCCCTGAGGAGGCAGGAACCAGATTTCAGTCCCCAGCGGCACCTTGATCACAAGATCATCCGAAGCCGCACCGGTGCGATCTTTTCCTGCTCCGTTGCCCCCTTTGTGTGCCCGATAAAGGCGCTGATAACGCAAATCAAGCAGAGTATTTTTCTGACTGTCACCACACAGAATAATATCTCCGCCCCGCCCGCCGTCTCCACCGTCTGGCCCTCCCTTGGGAATATATTTTTCCCGGCGAAAGCTGACACAACCGTTACCGCCGCTGCCGGCTTCGACCTCGATGGTAATTTCATCAATGAATCGCATAAGTTAATTGACCGACCGGAGAATTGTTGGAAAGCAAAACAAAAAAGCCCTTTTAATTAAAAGGGCTTTTTGGGGATAAGGTCAGTCAAAGACCTTCTAATTCAGAAGGACCCATAAAATTTCCATTGGCAGCACTTTCAGCTACCTCGCTTACAACAGGACCT
>DSCM01000137.1 GCA_011049115.1 Pseudomonadota bacterium | reverse complement strand
GTGGTTCATGGAATTGCTGGCTGCTCTCGCGAGGTTGCGCCGCGACCATGTTTTTGAGTTGCGGGCTATGAATGGACTTTTTCCGCCGTCCCTGGATGAGCCGATGATCGCGGCCATGGCCGCCGCCGGGTTCCGGACCCTCAACCTGGCGGTGGGCAGCTTCGCGCCGGAGCAGCTGGCCCGTTTTCGGCGTCCCGATGTCGGCCGGGCCCACGATCGAGTGTTGGAGCTCTGTCGCGATCAGGGGCTGGAGGCGGTTTCTTATCTGATTGCCGGGGCTCCGGGGCAGACGGCGCTGGTCACGTTATCAGATCTGCTGCATCTTTTGCCGCAGCCGACGCTGGCCGGCCTTTCGATTTACTATCCGGCGCCCGGCAGCCTCGATTACGAACGCGCCGCGGCCGGGGGACTGCTGCCGTCCCGATATGCTTTGCTGCGTTCAACGGCCCTGCCCCTGGATCAACCGCAATGTCGTCGTCTGGAAAGTGTGACCCTGTTGCGCCTGAGCCGGATCATCAATTTTATCAAGTCGTTGCGAAATCTGGGACAACCCTTGCCGGCACCGGAGCCCTATTCGTCACCGGCGGCCGTGCTTGAGCTCTCTGCCGACGACCGCCCGGAGGGAGGTCGTCGGTTGTTAAGCTGGTTTCTGGCCGACGGGGTCATTCGCGGGGTGACTCCGGCCGGAGAGGTTTACGCACATCCGACGGCCATTCATTTGACGCGACGCTTGATTGAGGCGATTGCGAAAACCGGAAGTTAAAAAATCCGGCGGGAGTTTCCGGTTCAGGGCTGAAATTCTTCCAGTGCCTTAAAGTCAAGGGTGGCGAAATAATCGGCGATGGTTTCCGCCCGGCGGATTTTCATGATGGACCCATCGGCCCGCAGCAGCAGCTCGGCCGAACGCAATTTGCCGTTGTAATTAAAACCCATGGCATGGCCGTGGGCCCCGGCGTCGTGAATGATGAGATAGTCTCCGGGCTCGATCCTGGGGAGCTCGCGGTTAATCGCGAATTTATCGTTGTTTTCACAGAGCGAGCCGGTGACATCACAGATGATGGCGGGTTTCTCCTCTTCCCGGCCGGCAACCGTGATGTGGTGATAGGCGCCGTAGAGGGCCGGTCGCATCAGGTTGGCCATGGTCGCGTCGACGCCGATGTAGGTTTTGTAGGTTTCTTTGCGGTGCAGGACCTGGGTCACGAGATAACCGTAAGGACCGGTAACCATGCGTCCGCATTCCAGGCAGAGCTTCAGGGCGGGAAGGTCGGACTTGAGAATGATGTTCTCGTATGCGGCTTGAATCCCGGCGCCGGTTTTAGCTAGATCGACGGCTGGTTCCTCGGGTCGGTAGGGAATGCCGATGCCGCCGCCGAGGTTGACGAATTCAAAGTTGATTTTAAGCTCGTTGGTGAGCTCGCGAATCAGAGCGAACAGAATCTCGGCGGTTTCGATAAAATAGTTGTGATCGAGTTCGTTGGAGGCGACCATGGTGTGGATTCCGAAACGTCTGACGCCCCGATCCCGGCAGTATCGATAGCCGGCGAAGAGTTGTTCTCGGGTAAAACCGTACTTGGCCTCTTCGGGCCGGCCGATAATCAGGTTGCCTTCCTTGGCCCGGCCCGGATTGTAGCGAAAGCAGACAAGCTCCGGCAGTCGGCCGATATGTTTTTCGTAGTAAGTCAGATGGCTGATGTCGTCAAAGTTGATGATGGCCCCCAGATCGGTGGCCTTGCGGTATTCCTCCGCCGGGGTGTTGTTGGAGGTGAACATGATTTCTTCCCCCAAAATTCCGACCTTTTCCGCCAGCAGCAGTTCCGGCAGGGAAGAACAGTCGGCCCCGACCTTGAGGGTGCGCATGAGCTTCATGAGAAAGGGGTTGGGGGTTGCCTTGACCGCAAAATATTCCTTGAAGTCAATCCAGGCAAAAGCCCGATGCAGTTTTTTGAGATTATCGAGAATGGCCTTTTCATCGTAGATGTGAAAGGGAGTCGGAAACTCAAGCGCTATGCGCTTGAGTTCTTCCAGGGGAAAAGGGGCTTTTTTTTCTGTCATGCTGTCCTCGATGCCGACATCCGGCTGTGGCCGGGCTTGTTCTGGGGTCATGGTCGCCGCAGGGACCGAATTCGGATTGTCACGCAAGTTCGCGGCGGGCCAATCGAGTCGGAGGGAGCGGTTTTTTGCTGCCGCGGCAAATTATCATACGTATTACAGGTGGTTTTGTCAAGTTGACGGATTTTCGAGCCCTTGTAACGGGACTGGAGGCGCAATCCCTGACTGGACGTACAACAGCGCCCGGTGTGAAGTTGTTGAGGAAGAAGCTGAACACAAGGCCCAGCTAACAACTAACGGCCAAGGCCGAACCAAGAAGGATTGAGCCGATTTAAAACCGTTAAGTTGAAAGCGTAGGTATGGGGGCGTTGGTTTGTCGCGACAACATAAAGCCCTCAAAGAGGTCCCTAAAAGTTCTGGATGTTGTTGTCTCGGCTTAGACGCTACAGGATACGAGAAAAAAAGAAAAGCCCTGATTTCTCAGGGCTTTCGGGGCGATACTGGGCCGTATCGGCATATGCGTTGGTGCCCGGAGCCGGAATCGAACCGGCACGGTATATTATACCGAGGGATTTTAAGTCCCTTGCGTCTACCTGTTCCGCCATCCGGGCCCGGTCCGATCTGCGGGAGCCGCTGTTTTGTCTATGGGGAAAGAGTTGGAGGCGCCACCCGGATTTGAACCGGGGATGGAGGTTTTGCAGACCTCTGCCTTACCACTTGGCGATGGCGCCAAAAAAAATCAGCAAGGTCTGCTGATTTCAGTTGTTGGTAAAAAGGGATGGAGCGGGAAACGGGATTTGAACCCGCGACTTCAACCTTGGCAAGGTTGCACTCTACCACTGAGTTATTCCCGCGCACCAGTTTCAAATTCGAGAGCGCTTTATAAACGACTGAAAATTAAATGTCAACTTAAAAAAAGAAAAAACTGTAATTTCGCGGCGCTGTTTTCATGGGTATTCAGCGTTGTTTCCGGCGAGGCCGGATAACCTTTTCGCTCTGCCGGCTTAGTTAAAGCCCTGCCACCCCAGACCGGCGGCGGCAGGGCTTGCGGTTGTTTGCGCGCTCTAGTTAAACCGGTCTTTCCCGTGGCCCCGGTTGCCATGGCGACCGCGTTTGGAACCGCAGTGGAAATCTTGTTGCAGCAGTGTATGACGCTGAGTTGGACTCAGACTGCTCAGGAAAGCGACTCGGGTGTCAACCATTTTCGCGAATTCTTCGGTGAAACTACCTTTGTATTCGGTTTTCAGTTTTTTGCCGACCGCGATAAAATCCGGGGTTTCCGCCGCCAGCTCAGCTCGCAGTAAGAGGTGATAACGAACCTGGCCGCGTTGTCTGGACTCCGGTTCCAGATTGTCGCCTTCTTTCAGGCAGAGCTCCCAAAAGTTGATCCTTTCGCTCTGCATCGCTTGGTGGAGGCTGAGTTGGTTTTCGTCCAGGTTGAGTTGTTGCAGGTATGGTTCATTCGGGCCCAGGCGACCCAGGTCCCTGGGGCCGTGGTTGCCGCCCCGCGGCCCCCAGCTTAAAGCCGCGGCCGGCAGGGCCAGGCACAGGGCCAGAAACAGTGACAGGGCGGTTATCGTTGTTTGACTGCGCCGGGATGAAGTTTTGTGAAGGTTCATGTTCGGTTCTCCTTAGGTTAGATTTTTAGATTACGGGAAGGTGCCGTTTCAAGCTGATTCTCAATCTAGCCTGTCAATGTAAAAGATTTATGAGCGCGATCGGATTTTTTTGTAAAGCCTTTGTAAAAGGGTTCCCTTTTGGGGGCATGATCGTCTATATTCACGATGTCGGTGACCCGCGAATTTACGGGTGCTGTAGTTATGACAACCGAAATTTGACCAGTTGTGATTATCGAAAATTGATCACCCTGATAGCAAGATAAAGTTAGGCACTGATGTTCATGGTTAAATTTTAAGTTTGCTTATTGGTAATGTCTTTCCAG
>DSCM01000136.1 GCA_011049115.1 Pseudomonadota bacterium | reverse complement strand
GACCGGGCGGCGACCCTGTTACTGGCCGCTCGCCGTTACGGCTCCCCCGGAATCACGGTCGGAAATCCCATTCTGATATAAAGAAAAAATCTATGAAAAAATATAGGGACAAAATACTTATTTCCCACAGAATCGATTAAATCAGCGAAAAATCTGAGGACACGACCCCTGAAAATCTGGGGACATGGAAATCTGGGAACATAATACTTATTTCTTGCGGAAAGCTGGAAAAGCTGGGGACACAATCCCGATTTCCTGCGAAATCAGGTCATATCCCCAGTTTCTCCAGAGCGGGCTGAATAATTACTATTTTTTTTTGACAGAGCAGCTCTTTTAAGCTATAGATAACCGTTCCTGACAGACTTTCGAAACCGCCGAGGCAGGTTTCGAAAGGGCTTTGTGAAAGCGGAATCTCTTTCAAACCTTTCCTCTCTTGAGCACAGGCTTTCTTCTGCAATGACATCATTTACCGACATCAACCAAGTCTTTGCCCTTATTGAAAACGAACTCAAAGAAACCGAAGCCGCTTTCACCCGCTACCTGGGTTCGGACATCGCCTTGATTCCTAAAATCGGCGAGCACATCATTCTGAGCGGAGGTAAACGCCTACGACCAGCCCTGCTGATTCTGACCTGCGGGCTGCTGGGCTGCGAGCGCCGACAAGGCAGCCTGCCGGCCGCCGTAATTGAATTCATCCATACCGCCACCCTGTTGCATGATGATGTCGTCGACGAAGCCGACATGCGGCGCGGCCTGGCCGCCGCCAACACCATCTGGGGCAATGAGGCTTCGGTTCTGGTTGGTGATTTCCTTTTCGCCATGGCCTTCGATTTGGCGGTCGACATGGGTTCGCCGGCAATTCTGAAATCCTTGTCGACCGCGACCCGCAGACTGGCCGAAGGAGAGATCCTTGAGCTGATGAAAACCGCCGATGTTTCCATCAGCGAAGCCGACTACATTCGAATTATCGATGGTAAAACCGCGATTCTGATGGCCAGCGCCTGTGAAACCGGAGCCATTCTCGCCGGCGCCGACCAGACCACTCAGGAAAAACTGAAAGAATTCGGAAATTGTCTCGGTCGCGCTTTTCAGATGATTGACGATGTTCTCGACTACAGCTCAAGGGAAGAAGAACTCGGCAAAACGATCGGCATCGACCTTGACGAAGGTAAGGTAACCCTGCCGTTGATCCACACCCTGGAACGGTGCGACCCGGCCGACCGGGAACGCATCCGCGAAACCATCACGGCCGACTACGTCGGCGCGGACGACTTCGCTTTGGTTTTCAACCTGATGAAAAAGCACCGGGGCCTTGAGTACACCAGGGAGCAGGCCACAAGTTACCTGCACCGGGCCCACATGATTCTCAGTAAATTTCCGGCCTCTGCGGAAAAGGATGCCCTGCACTTTATAACCGACTACATTACCAGCCGGAAACATTGATTTTCAGTACCTTACAGGTTATTTTCTGTTTTTTCAATATTTTTTCAACCACAAAACAAGAAAATGTTCTGATCAGAGTACTTATTTGTGACCAACGGAAATACCATTAGGTACAGACCGTGAAAAATCATTTGGGTTGCGGGATTATTCCCACATTAGGTACGGTCCGTCAAACCCCTTTGGGTTGCGGGGCTCCCGCATTAATAGCGCTTCGACATAGTTGATTTCAGCCTGTTTTGCGCCGCGAAAATCAGGAGAAGCGGTGACCTGATCGGATTTCAGCAGGAAACCGGAATCGCGTCCCCAGATTTTCCGGGAGGACTGAACAGTTCCGATTCTTATGCGTTTGTTTGTTTGTTCATAATCGAAAGGACCAGCCAGGGATACGATTTCGCGGTCACAAGCAGTTCATTCCGATTGACGGCATTAAATTTCCGCCGGATATAACCGAATATCAATAATCATTGATTCATTTTACCCCGTAACCTGTAAAAAGGAGAACCAGATGTCAGATAACGTAACTCAAGTCACCGATGAAAGTTTCGCCGAACTGCTGAAAGATTCAGAGTTGCCGATCCTGATCGACTTTTTCGCAACTTGGTGCGGCCCCTGCACCGCCATTGCTCCGATTCTGGATGAATTCGCCGGGGAAAACCAAGACAAGCTCAAAGTCGTCAAACTCAATGTCGACGAAAACCCCAAAACCCCGGCAAAATATGGCGTACGCGGCATTCCGACCCTGATTCTATTCAAACAAGGCAAGGAAATCGACAAGGTTGTCGGTATGACGTCCAAAAACAATCTGGAAAAGATGATCGCAGCGATTTAAAAAGCCTGCCGCCTGTCTTTACGGCGGCGGCGTGCAAACGCGGGTGTAACTATTCAGCCATCTTCGCGAACACAATGAAAAGACACCAGGGAGCACAGAAAAATGCCCGGATTTTCCTTGCCCATAAAGCCAGCGCAGGCAGTGCTTGGCGTCTGCCTGATGCTGCTGAGCGCATTGTTCCTTCTCAGCTGCGACGATGGGGCGCAAAAAGCCAAGGTACCGAAAGAAGTGCCGAATTTCACCCTGACCACGCTCGACAATCAGACCTTGACCCGTGATAGCCTGAAGGGCAAGGTCGTCCTGCTGGACTTCTGGGCGACCTGGTGCGCCCCCTGCAGAGCGGCGATCCCACATCTGGCCACGCTTTACGAAAACTACCGGAAACAGGGCTTAGAGGTTATCGGCATCAGCCTTGATCAAGGGGGCGTAAGCGAGGTGGAAAGCTTCGTCTTACGCAACCAGGTTCCCTACCCGATTGTCTTCGGAGCCAATAACCCGATTACCAGGGATCTGGGCAATATCTCTTCACTGCCGACCATCATCCTGCTCAATCAGGACTCCGCCATAGAGTTCAAAGTCGTCGGTTTCAATGC
This sequence comes from Pseudomonadota bacterium, assembly GCA_011049115.1. Lineage (NCBI taxonomy): Bacteria > Pseudomonadati > Pseudomonadota > Pseudomonadota bacterium. Next base: position 2,164 of record DSCM01000136.1, on the reverse strand, counting down.
CGAAATCGGCCAACAGATGGAAAATAAAATTAAAAAATTACTGGCTCCGCAGGGCTGACAGGCGAAAGGCAAGTCAACTCGCGCCAAACCCGACAAATTCAGCCTGCAATCGACTGCGGAGTAGCCCACAAGGTAATCAGGAAATGACCCAAGACCTCCTTCTCGAAATCGGCACGGAAGAGATTCCGGCCGGTTTTTTAAGCAAAGCCCTGCTTGATATGAAAAGCGAGGCGGAAAAAATGTTAAACCGCCTGCGCCTTGATTACACCACCATCAGGGTCATGGCCACGCCGCGACGCCTGGTTCTCATGGTTAGCGGCCTGGCCAACGGTCAACCAGACCGCGTGGTCGAAAAACTGGGGCCGGCCCGCCGCGTCGCTTTCACCGATGCCGGCCAGCCCAGCCGGGCCGGCATCGGTTTTGCCAAAAGCCAGGGGGTAAGCCCGGACGAGCTTGAAATCGTCACCACCGAAAAAGGCGAATATGTCTGCGTTCGCAAACGGGAACTCGGTGAACCGACCATCGCCCTACTGACCACCGCTCTGCCCGAATACATCATGGCGATTCCTTTCCGTAAATCGATGCGCTGGCACGATCTGGAAGCGCGTTTTGCCCGCCCGGTCCACTGGATCGTAGCCCTCTATGGGGACCAAGTCATCGTTTTCAACTGCGCCGGGGTCACCAGCGGAGCCCGGTCCCGCGGCCATCGTTTCATGGCTCCGGCCGAATTTACAATCAGTCACCCCGACGCCTACATCGATCTCTGCCGCCGGGCCTGTGTGATTGTCGACCAGCAGGAACGCAAACAGATCATCCTCAGCCAGCTGAGCGAGATCGAAACCCGGCTGCAGGGCAGGATCATTGAAGATCCGGAACTCCTGGAAACCGTTACCAACCTCGTCGAATATACGCAGGCGATTGCCGGATCCTTTGCCCATGATTATCTTGACTTACCGGAAGAGGTGCTGATCACGGTAATGCGTCACCATCAGAAATACTTCTGCCTGCGGGACGACAGCGGTCGCCTGCAGGCCAATTTCATCACCGTCAACAACACCGCCGCCCGTGATCCCGAAATTGTCGCCCGCGGCAATCAAAGGGTGCTGCAGGCCCGTCTCAATGACGCCCGCTTTTTCTATCGCGAAGACCTGAAGGTTAAACTCGAAGACTTCAGCGAACGTCTGCACGGGGTTGTCTTTCAAGCCAAACTCGGCACTTCCTACGAAAAAATGGAACGTTTTCGAGCGCTGGCCGAAAAACTGGCGCGAAAACTCTGTCCCGCCAAGCTGGATGCGGTCAGCCGCACCGCTCAACTCTGCAAGGCCGATCTTGAAAGCAGCATGGTCTATGAATTCGCCGACCTGCAGGGCATCATGGGCCGAGAATACGCCCGCGCCGCCGGCGAACCCGAAGAAATCGCCATCGGCATTTATGAACATTACCTGCCGACCAGCGCGGGCGGCGCCCTGCCCAGTAATGACTGCGGGGCCCTGGTCGGAATCGCCGACAAGATCGACACCATCGCCGGCTGTTTCGGCATCGGCCTGCAACCAACCGGCAGCGCCGACCCTTACGCTCTGCGGCGCCAGGCTCTGGGCGTCATCAATATCTGTCTTGATCGAAACTACCGTCTGAGCCTGAGTAAGCTGATCGCCGAGGCCCTGGCCGGATTGCAGAACAAACTTGAAAGACCGGCTCTCGAGGTCGCCGTCGAGATTCATGATTTCATCAAGGGACGTTTTTTCCACAATCTGTCCGCCGCCGGGATTCCCAGCGGGGTAATCGACGCGATTTTGAGCGTGGGTTTTGACGATATCGTCATCGCCCACAAGAAGATCAGCGCCCTTGAGCGTTTCCGACGCCGCGATGATTTCGCCGACCTGCTGACGGCCTTCAAACGGATCATGAATATTACCCGCAAGGAACAAAACATTCATCCCTTGTTTCCGGAAAAACTGAGCGAAAGAGCGGAAAATGAGCTTTATCAGGCCTGGTCCATGGTTTCTGAAAAGCTGAACAAGGATCTGGCGAAAGAGGACTATGACCAGGCTTTCGCGACGATTGCCGAGATGAAAACCAGCATCGACACCTTCTTCGATGAGGTCATGGTCATGGTTGACGATCCGCAAATCCGGGAAAACCGCCTGGCCCTGCTGCAAACGAT
>DSCM01000135.1 GCA_011049115.1 Pseudomonadota bacterium | reverse complement strand
TCGGCCGGAGCAAGAATACCTTGCACCGTAAGTCACATTACGCCACCGTCCAGACATTTCACCGGGGCCGGAATCACGGAAATTGAAGGCGGCGTTTTTTGCTTTATCGATGGAAACAACACTTCTACACTGGAGGACTACGAGGCCCTGCTGCCGTGGAATGTTACTCCGGAGCAATTGAATGCGCCGGACAACCTGGGTGTGGTTGCTTAGGCGCTTACAGCGAAACCTTATTGGGTTTGTCCGGGCATTATGGCCCGTTGGTGATTCTGGGCGTGCTGTTTGTGTTTACGTCTTCGTTCAGCCTGATGGTGTCCAATACCGCCACCGCCGTGCTGGTCGCGCCGGTGGCTTTGCAAACCGCGATGACGATGGATTTGAGTCCTTATCCGTTTTTAATGACAGTAGCCATCGCCGCGAGCACCGCATTCGCCACGCCCGTGGCCTCGCCGGTGAATACATTGGTGTTGAGTCCGGGCGGTTATCGTTTTGGCGACTTCGTTCGCGTTGGATTGCCGTTGCAGTTTCTGTTGCTGATCGCGACGTTGATCGTTGTGCCGTGGATGTTTCCGTTGTAACTGACCGAGAAAAAATCTGTGAAATCTGCGTAATCTGCTGACCTACAAAAGATGACTGCCAAGGGTTTCGTATATATCCCGTCGATGGCCGATGGCCCATACAATAATGATCTTTTCTTCAGGATCAGCCTGATACACAATTCGATACCTTAAAAACCTGTACGACCAGAAGCCGCTTAATTCGCGTTGGAGTTCTTTGCCGAGGTACGGATTTTCGGCAAGCTCCCGTAAAGCCTCTCTGGCGGCTTTTTTTACTTCAGGGTTGAGCTTCCTGGCCTGAGAGTCGGCATAGGACGTAATCCTTACCTGATATTTCATTCAAACGCCTTCTCAATATCAATCAGGCGGCCTGCCTTCACATCTTTGGCGGAGCCCTTGATCTGTCTCATCATTTGAGGATCGGCCAGGATATCGATAGTCTCCAACAATCCTTCAAATTTTTTCATGGACAGCAGAACAGCCTCCGGTACCCCGTTTTTGGTAATAGCTATGGTGTCGTCCGTGTCGTGCAACTGACGCACCATGTCCAGGAGTTTTGCCTTTGCCTTGGTGATCGGCACGAAGGACTCAATTGTCTGCATATTGGCACTCCAGTTGAATTATGTTTTGTAGTTACAATAATGACCACTGCGGAAAAACGCAAGAAAAATAGCCACAATAATGACCACGAAAAAATCAGGCACAGGCCCCATTTTTTGATACGAAAAAAAATCTGCGTAATCTGCGTAATCTGCGGATTTCTCCCCTACGGCCGAAGGAACAGAAGTGATCCCGGGTAATTCCATCTCTGACCGGAGTGATTCAGTAACCGGTTTCCCTGTTGCCAAATCAAACAGAGATAAGTGAGGCTCCTCCAGCAGAGCTGGAGGTCTCAGGTTGCCCCCTCAAAGGGGGCTATTAACATTGGGAAAGCCCCCTTGGGGCTCTTAATCATACAAGTTTAACTGGTCCTTTTCATGTTTCTCTTGTTCACGGATATACTTTCGTATGGTT
>DSCM01000134.1 GCA_011049115.1 Pseudomonadota bacterium | reverse complement strand
TTATTACAGTGGTAAATTGGTTATTATCGATCATGGTCTGGAAATCTTTTCTCTCTATATGCATCTTGATGAAATCAGCTGTCGCCCGGGGGAAACGGTTCAGGGGGGGCAGATTGTCGGTCGTTCGGGAAACAGCGGTCGCGTGACCGGACCCCATCTGCACTGGGGGGTGAAGATCGCGGGAAGTTTTATTGATCCCTTGCGTTTTTCCGAAGAAAGTAAGTATCTTAATCTATTACCCTGGCAGGAAGCCGGCGGAGGTTGAAAAATGGCGAAGCCCAGTTTTGAAGAGTCAATGAAGAAGCTGGAAGAGGTGGTTGGCCGGCTTGAAGGGGATGAGGTTTCTCTCGAAGACTCGCTGAAGCTTTTTGAACAGGGGGTCAAATTGATGCGTTTTTGTCACCTGCGTTTAAACGAGGTCGAGGAAAAGGTCCGGATTTTGGTGGTGGATGAAAACGCGGCCGGTCGCCTTGAGGATTTCAAGGAATGAACCATCCCCTGAAACCCTTTCTGGATGAATATGTACCCGCGATCAATGGTCATCTGGAGAGCCTGGTCTTTCTCGACGGCGAGCTCGAAGGTTTTGCCGGCCCTCTGGCGGAAGCCATGCATTATAGTCTCGAAGCGGGCGGTAAACGGTTGCGTCCGATCCTGACCCTGATGGCATATCGTATGCTTGCCCCGGACTGGCGGCGTGCCCTGCCGGTGGCCGCCGCTTACGAACTGGTTCACACCTACTCGCTGATTCATGATGACCTGCCGGCCATGGATGATGATGATCTTCGCCGCGGCCGCCCGACCAATCACCGGATTTACGGCGAAGCCCTGGCGATTCTGGCCGGCGACGGCCTGTTGACCGAGGCCTTTCGTCTGCTGACGGAAAATGTCGCGGCCGCGCCCGAGGTCGTGGTCAAACTGGTTGCCGGTTTGAGCCGGGCGGCCGGAAGCCGGGGCATGGTCGGTGGTCAGGCTATTGATATTTTGATTCAGGGCAAAAAAACCGGTCGGGAAAAAACTCTGCTCGAGGTTTTACACCGGCGAAAAACCGGGGCTCTGATCAGCGCCTCCCTGCTGGCCGGGATTGATCTGGCCGACGGCTCGCCGGAGCTGCGTTCGCGGCTGGCCGAATTCGGCGAGGTGATCGGTCTGGCCTTTCAGGTGGCCGACGACATTCTTGACGAGATCGGCGATGAGGCCAGTCTGGGTAAGGATATTGGTTCCGACCGGGAACTGGATAAGCTGACTTTTGTCTCGCTTTTCGGTCTTGACGGAGCTCGGGACCGGCTTGCCGGTCTGCATGCCCAGGCCCGAACCTTGCTGGTGCCGCTGGGTCCGGCGGCGGCCGGGCTGCGGGCAGTCGCCGATTATATTGTGGAGCGGGATCGATGAACGGCTTTATTCATATCATAGGTTGTGGAAAATTCGGGCGGCGGGCGCTGGCTTATTACTCGGCCCGAAAAGAGGTTCCTCCTCTGGTCTTGGTCGATGCCGCGGCCGACGAGCTTGCGGCCGCCGTCGAGATGTCGGTGCTGGGGGCGAAAACTCCGCAGATATGTCGGGAGGATGCGGTGGTTTATCTGGCGCGTCTTTTGCTCGATGACCAGGCCTGCGCCCAGGATTGGATTATTCCTACGGCGCCGCTTCATCTGGCTTTTGCCGTGCTGGAAAAGATCAGTGGTCGCCGGCGTCTGGCCTGGGAAAACTTGCCGGATCTGCCTAATCTTTTTAGCGGACCCCGCGACGAGGTCTACAGTTCGTTGGCTGATTTTCTTTGTCCCGACCATTGTCCGCAGCCGCGCCGGACCTGTTTTGTCACTGGGAAAAAACGCGACCCTTCGCTGTTGCGGCGGCTGGCCCGGCTTAAATATCAAAGCCGGAGCCGGATTTTGCCGTCGCTGATCCTGCCCAGCACGCAGCTGGGCCCCGGCCTGGGCGGTTTTCCTCTGCGCCGCCTGCGGCATCTGACAGACGCGATTGAGCGAAAATTTCCCGGGCCGCTGCTTTTCAGTACCGCCTGCCGCTGTCACGGGGTCACCAATATCCTGGGCCCCGGCGCATGAAGGCCCTGGTCGCGAACGGGAGAAAAAGGGAGGGCCTGCGCGCGCGTCGGGAACGGGTGCGAGGCATTATCCTGGGACTTTCGCGGCTTTATCCGAACGCCGGCTGCGCCCTGATTTATCACAGCCCCCTGCAGCTGTTGGTCGCGGTTATCCTCTCGGCCCAGTGTACCGATGTCCGGGTGAATCAGGTAACCCCGTTTTTGTTCGCGCGTTTTCCGGATGTCGAGGCGTTGGCCGCGGCGGAACTCGCAGAACTGGAAGAGCTGATTAAAAGCACCGGTTTTTTTCGTCATAAGGCGAGAAATATCAAAACCTGCTGTCGGCAGCTGCGGGAACGGCACGGCGGCCGTCTGCCCGTCACCCTGGAAGAGATGGTGGCTCTGGCGGGAGTCGGGCGGAAAACCGCCAATGTCGTTCTGGGAGAAATCAAGGGTTTGCAAGGAATCGTGGTCGATACCCATGTCAAACGGTTGAGTCGGCGGCTGAGACTGACCAGAAGTTCCGAACCGGTTCGGATTGAGCGGGATTTGGAAGCGGTGGTGCCGGAGATGGCCGGAAACCTGTTTTCCCATCTCTTGATATATCATGGTCGCCAGATCTGTTCGGCCCGCGGCCCCCGTTGCCGGGAATGCCCGATTTTAAAACTGTGTCCGGGAGGTTTGTCTGAACATTCTTGAAATCGCGAGCCCCAATTTTGACGAGCGTCCGCCCGCGGCTTTAATTGATCTGGTGGTGATTCACGCCATCAGTCTGCCGCCGGGAAAATTCGGCACGGGCCGGGTGGTGGATTTTTTCACCAATGTTCTGGACCCGAAGGCCGACCCTTATTTTGCCGCGATCGCGACTTTGCGGGTCTCGGCCCACTATTTCATTGAGCGCCGGGGGCGTTTGATTCGTTTCGTCGCGGAAGATATGCGAGCCTGGCATGCCGGGGTCAGTTGTTTCGCGGACCGGCACAACTGTAATGACTTTTCTCTTGGTATAGAACTTGAAGGGGACGACATTCAGCCCTTTACCGAGCCCCAGTATGAAGTTCTCATTGAGTTACTGCGGGATTTGCGCGGGCGTTATCCGGGGCTTACGGCGGATCGGATTGTCGGGCATTGTCACATTGCCCCGGAGCGTAAAACCGATCCCGGGCCGCATTTCGCCTGGGAGCGGGTTCGGCGCGGTCTGGCCTGAAGCGCCGGGGCGGCGGACTGGAACTCAATTCGGATTGAATTTAATGGCAGCAAGGATCTTAAACGCTTGAAATCGGAACAAGCCTACAGCGGCCTGCTCATGGTCGGGGTTCTGGGGGAGAAACTGAGCCCGGCTGAAATCGCGGCCTTCACTCGTTATCCTCCGGGCGGGGTTATTCTCTTTGCCCGTAACTGCGTGACGCCGAAAAAAGCGGCGGTTCTGATCGCCGAGCTTCAGGGACTTCGGCGTCCGGCGGGAATGCCCCCCCTGTTGATCGCGATTGATCAGGAGGGTGGACCGGTCAGACGCCTGCGCGAGGGTTTCCCGGAGTTTACCGGCGCGGCGGGGCTGGGCCGGCAAAATGATTTGGCCAAGACCCGGGCCGAGGCCGCCGAGCTGGGCAGAGCTTTAAGCACGATCGGCATAAACTGCAATCTGGCTCCGGTCGCCGATCTTCTGAGCCCGCAAAGCCGGGTTCTGAAAGAGCGCTGTTTCGGTGAGCAACCGTCCTTGGTCGCGGCCCAGGTCAAGGCCTACATCGAGGGCTTGCAGAAGGTCGGAATCGCCGCCTGCGTCAAACATTTCCCCGGGCATGGAACGGTGGTCGAAGACAGCCACGAGCGCCTGCCGGTGGCGTCGTTAAGCCGGTCCGAACTCAAACCTCATCTGCTGCCTTTTGCCGGCGCGGTCAAAGCCGGAGTGCGCATGATGATGGCGGCCCATCTGTCTTTTCCGGCCATTGATGCTCACAGCGTGCCCTTTTCCAGGGTTTTTCTTGAGGACATCGCCCGCCGCGAGCTGGGTTTTGTCGGGGTGCTGGTCTCCGATGATTTTGATATGGCCGCGGTTTTAGGCCCGTCTTTAGCCGAAGTCATGGTAGAGGGCATCACGGCCGGTCTCGATCTGGTGTTGTGGGGCCGCAATCTGCGTCCCCTGGCCGATCCCGGCCCGGTGCTGGCCGAATTTTGTACCCGGCTGCGGCAGAGTGGGCCCCGGAAAAGGGAGCTGCGGGAAAAACTTGAACGTTTGTTTTCCCTGCGGGAAAAATTGGCTGAAGGAAAAGCCTTTGCGAGTTAAACTGGGGCTTGAAACCTTTCTTGCCGGGGCAAAAAGATACGCCGGTCGGCGCGCCGCCTTCCTGACGCATCAGGCGGCGGTTGATCATCGTGGCCGCAGCACTCTGGCTCGAGTCAGACAGGCTTTGCCGCAGCTGGTGCGGGCGGTCTGGAGTCCGCAGCACGGTTTCTATGGCGACCGCCAGGCCAACATGATCGCCTCGGAGGATTTTGCCGATCCCCTGTCAGGGTTGCCGGTGTTCAGCCTGTATGGTGAAAAACGAGAACCCACGCCGGAAATGTTCGCCGGCATAGATCTGATTTTGGTTGATCTGGTTGATGTTGGCTGTCGGGTTTATACTTATATCTGGAGCCTTTATCTGGTGCTTAAGGCCGCGGCCGCGGCCGGGGTCGAGGTCGTGGTTTTTGATCGACCCAATCCGCTGGGCGGGGAGCGGCGCGAAGGCAATCTGCAACGCCTTGACCATTGTTCCTTTGTTGGGCTTTATCCTTTGCCGATGCGGCATGGCCTGACCCTGGGCGAGCTGGCGCTTTATTTTAAAACGCAGGCGGGTTTCGACGGAGCCCTGACGATTGCCGGCATGGAGGGTTGGCGGCGGCGGTTTTATTTTCCCCGGACCAAACTTTTCTGGGTTCTGCCTTCGCCGAACATGCCTTCGCCTGCAACCGCCCTGGTTTATCCCGGCCAGGTTTTGCTGGAGGGCACCAACCTTTCCGAGGGGCGGGGTACGACCCTGCCGTTTGAGTTGTGTGGAGCTCCTTATGTCGATCCCCGCCGGCTTCTGGCCGAAATTGACAAGAAGGCCGCCGCCGGGCTTTTTTTACGTCCGACCTGGTTTACACCGACCTTCGACAAATGGCGCGGGCGGCTCTGCGGCGGCTTGCAGCTGCATGTCGTCGAGACGCAAAAATTTACGCCCTATTATTTTACCTTGAGTTTGTTGCAGGCGGTGATCCGCCTTTATCCCGAGGAATTCAGCTGGCTCAAGCCGCCCTATGAATATGAATACGAAAAAGCGCCGATCGATATCCTGACCGGCGATCCGGAAATCCGTCGCACTCTGGAAAACGACGGCGACCTTGAAGCCCTGCGGGCTTCCTGGGAACCTGAGCTTAAACATTTTTCCGACCTTGGCGATGACATCATTTTAAGTGTCTGACGCGGTCGCGAACCAGGTTGCGTTCCGGTGGCGGATTTGCGACCACCGTCCGCACTGACAAGGTGGTGGCTGGGTTTTTGGGCATCATGTTTTTATTTAAATGTTGGTTGAAGCGCGAAAAATCCTTGGATTTGAGGAGGAAAGATGAAGATAACAGTCAAGATGATGGAGTTATGGTTACTGCTTGTAACGGCCGCGGCATGGTTGGGGGGCTGCGCCGGTTGCGGTGGCTATGAGAAGGGGGCTCGTGTGACTCCGGCTTTCGTGGCGGCGCAGGGTTCTCGGGTTTATGTTCATCCTCCCAAGGATCAAAAGCTTTCCGGCTGGATGGAGACTTACATTGACATGGAGCTTGAACACCTCGGCTTCAAGCCGGTCGAAAGTCCCGCGCCCGGTGATCTCTTGGCTTACTATTCGTATTCATACGATTGGGATGAGCCCTCTTACATTCGTGATTTCATGATCGTTTTCAAACCTTATCCCGGAAACGACCCGGCCCTGCTGGCCTCGGCCAGCTGCTACCATCGCTGTTCCTGTTCTTTTACCCAGGCCGGCGGCCAGGAGGTGCATCATGCCTTTACCGCCCTGCGCGAGGAATTAAATGCCCTCGCGGGCGCCGCGATACCTGATTCCTGGCGCTGAAAACCACCGGCGCCCGTGCCTTCTTCCGCGCCCGCTCGGCTCGGATATTATCGCCCGGTGACGCTTCCAGAACCTGACGATAAAGAAAAATCAGAGCATTCATGGCCCGGCGGTTGCGGGGCGCTACCCGCACCGCAACCGCCGGGTGAGTTAAAAACTCCTCGACCCTGCGCTCCTTATCAAGCCGCAGTTCCCGCCTTTTCTTCATCTGCAGCTCATCCAGCAGCCTTGGCTCTGAATAATTACCTTGTTGAGAATACCTTGACACGATTTTAACGATGTTTTATAGACGATTCGGAATGACTACCGACACTCAGATATCTGAACCAGGCAAAGGCGGCACTTAACAGTCTGAATATCAAGTTATCAGGGACAAATTGCCTGATAATATAAGTGTTAGCGCCGGGAACTGACACCAATTTACCAATTGATAATCAGGGCGAAATCGGATAGAAAGAGACATAACTTTTACAAAAATCCATCTCACAGGAATCCATAATGGTTAAATTGCCACTTTCCATAAATCCTTGCCCGATTATTGAAGCGATATTCGAGATCAGATTCGAGTCGTCTTTTCCGGGCGACGGGGCCTGTAAAGCATTTTGTGTAAACGGTCCGGGTTTGAGTTGTCAGTAAACCGGTAACCGGCCTTCAAATATGATTGAGAATTGGTTCAGGACCGCCCTCCAGTCCCTGATCGGCATCGTCCACTTTTTTGCAATATTATGCAACGCCAAGTAGAGCAGCTTCAGCATAGCGGTGTCATTAGGGAATGAGCCTCGGTTTTTGGTCACTTTACGCA
>DSCM01000133.1 GCA_011049115.1 Pseudomonadota bacterium | reverse complement strand
GCAAAAAATCAAACCGGCGGACTGAATAAGGAGCTTCGAAGCGAAAAACAACCAAGATTAGGTCGCTTATGGCCTCGAAATTCTCTGTGAATTAAAAAAAACGCTTTGTCGCAACACCTTTTAGTCATGGGAACGATAATCTTGTCAAGCAGGTTTTCGAGGTTGAAGGTTATGCTTTCCAGCTCCATCTTTCCCGCCTCGATCTTGGAAAGATCAAGAATATCGTTCAGCAGGACCAACAGGACGTGGCCGCAGTCGCGCACGCTTTCGGCAAAATGTCGTTGTTCATGGTCAAACTTCGTATCCAGGAGCAGGTCGGTCATGCCGATAACTCCGTTCATCGGAGTCCGGATTTCATGACTCATGTTCGCCAGGAATTCGCTCTTGGCGATGCTGGCGTATTCGGCCCGGGTGTTTTTCTCTTGGCGCAGGGCCAGTATCCAGGCGGTAAACAGCGTGAAGATGGTTAGCAGACCGGCGAAAAAGATCAAAAAAAAACGGAACCGATTCCAGATATCGCGCAGTCTGAATTCCGGGGTCTGGTCAAAGGGAGGCAGACGCAAGGTGCGGCTGAGGGTTTCCAGCTGAAGATAGTCCGCCGGAATCGTGTAGCCGGCGATCTTGGTGCGGTGAGCTATGGGGCCGTTGGGTTCAAGTAACAACAGGGCCGAGGTTATGTGACGAACCGCTTTTTCATCGACGTGGGGCAGGGCGAAGAGCTGCCATTCGGGATACAGCCTGGTGGAGCTTAAGAGATTGAAATTATCGTGTCGCAGGGGATTGAGAACCCGAACCCGTCCCGAAGCAAGCTCGCCGCTTGCCAGCAGGTCTTCAATAACTCCGCTGCGGACAAAGGCCGCGTCGACCTGATCCGCAAGCAAAAGTTCGATGGCCGCCTGATGTACGCCGGTAAACTGCAGGGAGGCGACGTCCCCGGGCAGATTGATTCCGGCCAGATGGAGTTCGTAGGCCTGAGCCCGATAACCGCCCATGTGATCCGGGCTGGGAGCCGCGATGCGCCGATCGCGCAGATCGGCCAAGGTCTGTAAATCTTGACGCTGCGCCAGGACGACTATGCAGCCCGCCAGAAAGTGTTGTGGCCGATGTTTGGCATCGAGGGAGATCTGGGTGGCCAGCACGCCGGAAAGCGGGAAACGATGTCTGACGAGCAGAAAGTGTGAAGGGTTGGTGGTGACCAGGTCGAAAGCCCGCTGTTCGATGCCCTCATAAATTTCCTGCATGGGCTGAACCCGTAGCTCAACCTGGTAGTCTGTCAGCTTGCGGTTCAGATAGTCTACGATCGGTTGATATTGGGCCGTGGTTTTTTCGACGCCGAGATAGGCGAAGGCCGCCAGAACCAGTTTTGGAGGAGCCTCGGAATTTGAGACGGGCTGGGCGTCTGTAATCGCTTGAGGGAGGCTGATGGCGGTGGCGCTCCAGGCGGGAAGACCAGTCAAGGTGAACAGACAGCTTAGCAGAAGGGTTATAAATAATTCGTGCCGCCGTGCCAAGTGGTCTCGTGGCTGAATTGTTTTGCCGGTTGCCGGTGATGAACCTTTTCGTCTGCTGCCGGAAAGGCCGGGCCACTTGGGCTTGCGGTTCTGAATGGCTGGTTTTTCGGGTTTACCTTGTGGGCGCGAGAAAAAATAATCGCGGCGTTCGTCAAACCGAGGCAACGCTTAATGTATCAATCTGATAAAATATCTCATTTGGAAAGGCTTGTCCATTTTTTCCTGCTGAAAAGCCAAAGAGGTGGAATCGTTATGATTCCACCTCTTTGGGCAACCGAACGCCGGGATTATCGCAACCCGGACCCTGTAAAACTGTTTTTTTCAAGTCCTGAGCAAGGGGTTCAGCTCAGCTTGAGGGCCGCATTCTCCGCCGCCAGCATGACATGGTAACTCAGCGGCGATGAAGTCAGCAGCGGATGCGTGGCGTATTGCATGATGGCCAACTGCTCGGCGGTCAGGCGGGCCTGAATGGCCACGGCAATAATGTTTACCATGTCGGAAGCTGCCTCGCCGCCGCTGACATGACCACCGATAATCACGCCGTTGTCGCGACGAAAGAGAAGCTTGATTTTCATATCGGCGATAGATCCCGGCAAGTGACCGGGGTGACGGTTGGGGGCGGTAACCTCACCGACGACAAAGTCAATGCCTTCAGCCGCCGCTGCCCTGGAAGTCAGACCGGCGGCGGCGACGGCGCGTTTGCCGACCATGGTGCTGAAGGCTCCGAGCGCTCCCAGGGTGGCGCGTTCAGGGCCGTCGAGATTGCCGGCGGCAAGCATACCTTCGCTGCAGGCGACCGAAGCCAGACGGATACCGCTGGGGTTTCCGGTGATGCAGGAAAATTTGCTGGCGCAGTCGCCGGCGGCAAGGATGTCGGGATCGGCCGTCCGCAGATACTTGTCGACCTTGATCCCGCCCCGGGCATCGGCTTCAAGTCCGCATTTTAAGGCCAGATCGATTTCCGCCTGGGCGCCGATGCCGATGATTACGACATCGGCGTCAAGTAATTGGCCGTCTGCCAGTTTTACTCCGCTAACCTTTTCCTGGCCGATGAGCTCTGCGGCCTGAACCCCGGTCTTGAGGTTGACTCCGAGGTGGGTCAGTTCCTTTTCGATTTCAATGCAGAAATCCTCTTCGCAGGCCAGCATCAGGCAATGCGGCAGCATTTCAACCACGGTAACCGTTTTTTCGGCCCCCAGCCGTCGCCCCATCAGCGCGATCTGTTCGGCCATCTCAACGCCGATGAATCCGCCGCCGATAACCACAACCTTACGGGATGGTTCAAGCGCCGTATAAATTTCTTTCAGGTAGACGGGATCCTTACGCACGGTAAAAACATTAACCTTATCGATTCCGGGCAGGGGGGGGGTGAACGGTTTCGATCCGGTACCCAGAATCAGCTTGTTATAGCCCAGGCGTTCGCCATCGCTGAACTCGACCTCCTTTCGCGTCCGGTCGATGTTAATGACTTCCTTTTGCAGAATCTCGATGCCCTGATCCGTAAAACCCTGGTCGGGGATCAAGTCCTTGTCGACCTGGCCCATAATTCCGTAAATATAAGGAATGCCGCAGGGAACCGGGGTTTTGACCACGTTTCTGATTACCGTAACGCTTTTCTGCGGGTTTCTTTTTCTCAGGGTGACGGCGGCCATCAGTCCGGCTGCAGAACCGCCGATAATTACCACATCTTTTTTCATCAGAGTTCTCCTTTCGAGGTTGTTTTAGGCTGACAATAGCATGCAATTATTAGGGCTTGGTGGGGATGCGTCCGCATTTCCCGCTTAGCGCCGGTATAGTTTTATAGCGATATCTTTATTGAGACCTTCAACTACGCCGATTGTTGCAAATTGTCAAGATTTAATTGTGGTTATTCGGGTTGGTTGAGAAGGGCTCGATTCGTCTGGGAAAATGATTTTGGTGCCGAGATTAGTTTCCGGGCGAGGGTTCAAGCGGGCTCAGCTCAACCGTGACGATCCGGTTGCCGGTGGTTTGCCTTACCGTGAGGTTTAGATTGCCGAGCCTGAGGCTGGTGCCCGGACTGGGAATTTCGCCCAGTTCTTCGAGAATCAGGCCGGCCAGGTGGTTGGGTTTGAGGTTGTCGGCGAAACTGATTTCCGGAAGCGCCTGTTCGATCTTGCGCAGGGAAAGGGTGCCGGGGATCAGGTAAGAGCCGGATTTTGTGGTGCGAATGGTTGAAGGTCGACTGGCATCGGTTTCGTCAGCGAGATGGCCGACAATCTCGCTGACAATGTCGTTACGGCTGATCAGGCCTTCAACCCCGCCGTATTCATCGACGACGATGCTGAGGCCGATGCGGCGCCGGCGGAATTCCTCCAGCAGATCATCAAGGGTCGCGGTTTCCGGAACAAAGTGGGCCGGACGCAGCAGGGGACGCAGGGAAAAAGGTTTCTGTTCCTTGCCGAAAAGGTCTTTGATATGGAGAATGCCCACGATTTCTTCCGGGTTGCGGTCATAAACCGGATAACGGGAATAGCCGTGCCGTTTGACGACTTCATGAATTTCAGCCAGTGAGGCGGACAGGGCCAGGGAAATCATCTGCGCGCGCGGCTTCATGACTCCGCGCACTCGGGTTTTGTCGATGTCAAGAACATTGGAAATGATCGAGATTTCGCTTTCGCGCAGTAAACCCTGTTGTTGTCCGCTTAAGATGATACTTCTTATTTCCTCATCGTCAAGTTCCGGCCGGCGATGCGAGGGAGAACGGCCGCTGAGGCGTAACAGCAGATTGACCGCCAGAGCCAGTAAACGGTTGATCGGAGTCAACAGCCGAATCAACCAGTACAGGGGATGGGCCACCAGCAAAGAAATTTTAATCGGCCGCGAGGCGGCGTAGGATTTAGGGGTGATTTCCGCGCCGATCAGGAGGATGACGGTGACCATGATCGTGGCGATGATGATCCCGCCTTCTCCCCAGAGGGCGATGCAGACCCGGGTTGCCAGGGCCGAAGCCGCGACGTTGACGAAATTATTGCAGACCAATATCGTGCTGATAAAATCAAGCGGTTTTTCGAGGATCCGTTCCAGCCTGTGCACGGCTTGGGGGTGTTCATTACGGTATTGGTTCAGGCGGTGTTGGCGCAGGGAGAAAAGCGCGGTCTCAGTGCCGGAGAAAATAGCCGAGGATAGGAGTAGACCTAGGAAAATTCCAATCTCGGGAAGTAGGGCGAGCAAAGTCATGTTCGGTAAGTATTTCCTTTACAAAAGAGACACTATCGACTATTTTTTTGCGGAATCAGCGACCCGGCAGCCGTGAACCGCCGGTTGTGATATAATAACTTGGAGAGCTTTGAATGTCTATAGGTAAAACGGAACAGAAGCGGTCGGATCAGAAAAGCCCGGAGTCGGAAACTGCGACCGAGGCCGAAACTAAGCGCGGTGGTCTTCTCGGTCGGCTTTTCGGACGGCGGAAGGGCCTCGAAAAAACGCGCCCGGCTCCGGTCGAGGAAATGGTTGCGGCGGCTTTGCCGGTAGAACAAAAAGCGGTTTTCGCTGAAAATGAGGCAAGCCTTCGGACTCAATCTGTCGCGGAAGTCGCCGAAGAGGAGGCTTCGCCGGCGTTGATGGTCGCGGCGGAGCAAGCCGGCCCGAGTGAACCCTTTGTGGCCGTCGAAGCCGGGACCGGGAAAAACCGGCCGGTCAGGTCGCCTGCCTCTGTAGTCGGCGTTGCGGAGGCAGGGACAATGGCAGACGAGACCGACGCGATGTTGTCGGGGGAAAGCCAGGACGCCGCAACGCGGCAAGCCGGTCCGGATGCTGCCGCAGTCCAGGCGGCAGACAAAAAGGAACGGCGCGGTTTCTTTTCCCGTTTGAAAGATGGTCTGGCCAAGACCCGCCGCCAGTTTGTCGGAACCCTGGACAACCTTTTTTACGGGGACAAGGAGATTGATGCGGAGTTTCTCGAGGAGCTGGAGGAGATTCTTCTGACTTCCGATCTCGGAGTTAAAACCAGCTATCGGCTCTTTTCCCAGATAGAAGAAAAGATTTCGCACCAGGAGCTTGAAAACCCGGCTCACTTACGTCGTTTTTTGCAGCAGGAGATTGGCAGTATCCTGGCCCGGGCCGAGGCTCCCTGGGAGCTCAGCCCAAAGCCTTATGTGATCATGACGATCGGGGTCAACGGGGTGGGGAAAACCACGACCATCGGCAAACTTGCGGCAATCTTTGCCCAGCAGAAGAAAAAGGTGGTGCTGGGCGCGGCCGATACCTTTCGCGCGGCGGCGGTCGAGCAGCTCATGGTCTGGGCCGAGCGGGCCGGGGTGCCGATTGTCAAACAGAGTATGGGCGCCGATCCGGCGGCCGTGGCCTTCGATACGGTGCAGTCGGCGATTAAGCGCGTGGCCGATGTGGTGATCATCGATACCGCCGGTCGCCTGCACACCAAGGTCAATCTGATGGATGAACTGAAAAAGATTCAGCGGGTTCTGGGTAAAGCCCTGCCGGGAGCGCCTCATGAAGTGCTGCTGGTACTGGACGCCAATACCGGTCAGAACGCGATTACCCAGGCCCAGATGTTTCATCAGGCAATCGGGGTCACCGGGCTGGTGATGACCAAGCTTGACGGCACGGCCAAGGGGGGGGTGATTGTCGGGGTCTGTGACGAGCTCAAGGTTCCGGTGCGTTATATCGGTATTGGGGAAAGCCTCGCGGATTTGCGCCGTTTCGATGCCGGAGATTTCGTTGAAGCGCTTTTTGATAAGATGTGATGGTTTTAGATCATGGATCGCGAAACCCAGATAGACACTTATGATATTGACAAGCTGCTGGCGGACGATGATTTTATCGATGATTTTGATTTCGCAGCTGATTCCGGGGAACAGTTTGTGGGGGAGGACGACTCCTCCTGGGCTGAGGAGGAACTCCCGGAAACAGCGGCTGCGCCTGCGGCGAAAGCCGGACTCGAAACCGAAGGCTATCGGCAGTCGTCGACCCCGCCGGCGGGAACCGGTGTGCTGGGTTCTGTCGATGTCATGGCCGAAATCGCGGACGGTTTCGACGCGGTCAAGCTGGAGGGCCTGGCGATTTTATCGGAGGGCCGGAGTCCTTGGCTTAAAGGCTCTATCGCAGTCCTGGTCCTGGTCTGGTTGGCTCAGTTTTTCGTGGTTCTGTCTCTGCTCGGTAAACCAGTGGTTATTCGTGACGCCATTCGTCCTTTGGCGGCCCAGAGCGGGCCTTCCCAGCCGCCGTCCTTAACGGCTGAAAGCCCGGGGGCCGAGGCCGGCACGGCGGCAGCGGTTGCCGATGGTCCTGATCTTATCACGATTAATTTCTATTTGCCCATGTATTCACTCGATGGCCTGAAGGTTTTCAACGCCGAGGTGGAAATTGCCCGGTTTGCGGGTGAAAAGCCTTTTCCCGGGACCGCCGCGACGGAGTTGCAGGGATTTTTACGGCAGCTTTTGCAGGATAAGATCGGTCGGCGCCTGTGGGAACAGATTCCCCAGGCCCAGATTTTTTTAGAAGAGGAAATCAAACTCGGCAGTGAGGCTTTTTTGGTCCGGCAAGGGGTTGATCTGGAACAGGTGCAGATTCGAGTACATCATCCTCATGTGCAGTGAGATCAAAGCTGGAGCCTTGATGATCGATCCCTGGGAAAGTCTGGTGCGTCTCGGCCGCCGGCTGGCGCCGGTATGGCTGGGTTGCTCCGGCGGTGTTGACAGCCTCTGGCTTTTTCATTTTTTCAGATATGTCGCGAAAATCGAGGTGTGCCCGGTTTTTTTCGCGCATCCCGCCGTCTATCCGGAAGAAGACGCCGGGGCCCGGGCCCTGGTGCGGGCTGAAAATGGTCTGATCATTGATTTCTCGGTCGCTGAAATGTCCCGGGTCTGGGCCGGAAACCCGGAGCGGCGCTGTTATCGTTGTAAGCATCATCTTTTCAGTCGCTTGCGAGGATTGGCCGGGCCGGGAATCAGCCTTTGTGACGGCACTCATGCCGACGATGTGCCAAAACGTCGCCCCGGAATGCAAGCTCTGAACGAACTTGAGATCATCAGTCCGTTGCGACTCTGTGCTTGGAGCAAGACCATGATTCGCGAGGCGGCCCGCAACGCCGGACTGCAGGCCTGGAACCAAGCGGCCCGGGCTTGTCTGGTCGTTGAGCGGGGCTGGCCTTTGCCTTGATTACTTGTCTTAAACAAAGGGTTACGGTAGTAATTTGAGTTGGGTGTGAAATGGATCGGGCACAGTTAAAGGAAATTCTGATCTCGCTGCAAAAGGGCTGTGTTCAGGTGGATGAGGTGGTTGAAATGCTCGGCCATCTGCCCTTTCGTGATCTTGGCATCGCCCATCTCGATACCCATCGCGGTCTGCGCGCCCTGATGGGGGAGGTGGTCTTTGCCCTGGGCAAGGAGGTCGTCGATCTGGAGATCATTCTGGATGGTCTTCTGGAACATGAGCAGAATATTCTGGTGACTCGTCTGGATCTGGAAAAGGCCGCGGTTTTGCGGCGGCGTTTTCCCCAGTTTGAGTATCATGCCGGGGGCCGCTATCTGTTCAAGCTGGCGCGGCATGATTGCGATCGGGGGCGGGGAACGGTCATGATCGTCACCGCCGGAACCTCGGATCTGCGGGTGGCTTATGAGGCCGAAATCACCCTGCGCCTGCTGGGCCAGAAAAGTGAGCTGCTGGTGGATGTCGGGGTTGCCGGGATTCACCGGTTGTTGGCTTATCGGGAAAAACTCATGGCGGCCGAGGTTCTGATCGTTATCGCCGGAATGGAGGGCGCGCTGCCCAGTGTGGTGGCGGGACTGGTCGAAAGACCGGTGATCGCGGTGCCGACTAGTGTCGGTTACGGCGCGGCCTTTGGCGGAGTGGCAGCCCTGTTGGGCATGCTGAATTCCTGTGCCGGCGGGGTGGGGGTGGTCAACATCGATAACGGTTTCGGCGCCGCCTACCTGGCCGGCCTGATCAACCGTAAATAAAAAAAGTCCCGGGTCCTCGTGGGGCCGGTTTCAGCGCTCGAGTCCGGGATTTTTTATTTACGGTGCGAGTTTGCAGGGGAAGATTTATTTACCCTGAAAAACGGCCGCTCTCTTTTCGACAAAAGCTTTCAGGCCTTCGCTCGCGTCTTCGCTGGCGAAAGCCTTCATGAAGGCATCCTGCTCAATCTGCATGGCCACGGCGTTTTCCTGGTTGTAGCCCTGATAAATAGCCTTTTTGGCCTGGGCGATGCCGATGACCGCCTTGGTCGCCATGCTTTCGGCGAAGGCGATGGTTTTTTCATTGAGTTCGTTTCCGGGCATTAGTTCCTGGACGATCCCCAACTCGAGGGCTTCCTTGGGACCGATATTCTTGGCGGTGGCGATATAATACAGAGCCCGTTTGGCGCCGATGAGACGGGCCAGGCGCTGGGTGCCGCCGGCTCCGGGAAGAATGCCGAGGGTGGTTTCCGGCAGGCCGACGGTCGGAATCTTTTCCTTGTCCTTGATGATAACGCTTTCAGCCATGAAACGGAAATCGCAGGCCAGAGCAAGCTCCAGTCCGCCGCCGAGGGCGTAACCGCCGATCGCGGCAATGGTCAGCTTCGGCATGTCTTCCAGCTTCTGGTTGACTCTCTGGAGGTCGCCGGAGATCTCCCAGGCTTCGTAAGCGTTCATGTTGTTAAACATTTTAATGTCCGCGCCGGCGACGAAGAAGCCGGGGATTTCACTGACGATAACCACAACCTTGACGGCTTCGGCCGCGGCCATTTCATCAAAGGCCCGCTCCAGTTCCGCCACGATAGCGACATTCAGGGAGTTTGCCGGCGGCCGGTTCAGACTGATAATGCCGACACCGTTGTTGGTTTTCAGATTCATAAATTCGTAGCTCATGGTCTTGTTCCTTCTGATTTTTATGGTTACAGAGTTGTCGCGGGTCCGCGTCCGGAATATAATGTTCTCTGTTAGCACAGTTGCCGGCGCGGCTCAAGTGTAAAATCATACTTAACGGCCCGCCGGGTCCGACCCGACCCGGCTCGGAGTGGTATCTTATGAATAAAAAACAAAATGAAAAAATGGTCTTGCCGCTGCCGGTGGATACTCATGTTCATTTGAGCCTGGGCGGTAGCCCCGAGGATAACGCCCGGCGCCAGCTGGCGGCCGGCATCGCCGTGGTCCGCGATGCCGGGGACAGGGACGGTCTGCTTGAAAGCGCATCCCTGCCCGAGGCTCTGCGGGTAATCAGGACCGGACCGGCGTTGTTCAAAAAAGGTATGTACGGTGCCTTTCTCGGAGAAAATCGTGATTTCACCTTGGCGGAAAAGATCGCCCGGACGCCATCCGCTTTTGTAAAGGTGATCCTGACCGGAATGGTTTCCTTTGATGAATATGGCCGAGTCGGGCCGCAGCAGTGGAGTTTCGACGAACTTTGCGAAATCGTCCGGCTGGCGGCGGCGGTCGGTAAAAAAGTCATGGTTCATGTCAATTCCGCCAACGCCTGTCGTGAAGCGGTGGCGGCCGGTGTGCATAGTCTGGAACACGCCTATTTCATTGCTCCGGAGACCTTGAAAATCATGGCCGAAAAAGGTGTCTTCTGGGCTCCGACGGTGGCGGCCATGGCCAATCAGCTGAAAGACCCGGACCGACGTTTTTCGCAAACTCAGCTTGGGATCATCGAGCGTAACTACAAAAGACATCTGGAGATGATCGGACTGGCCTTTGCAGAAGGGGTCAGCTTGACTATCGGCACCGATTCCGGTTCTTATAACGTGCCTCACGGCAGTGCCTTTTTACGGGAGATGGAGCTTTTTTCCGCAGCCGGAATTCCGGCTGCGGAAATTTTTCAAATAGCGACGCGCAATGGCCGGCAACTCCTGGAACTGCCTGAGCCGAAATCCGCGGCAACTTTATCGTTGACGCCCGATGCCCCTCTGACAGAATTGTTGAGCCGTTCCCGCAGTCTGCTTCAGCGGCTGCATCCTGACGTCTTTGCGGACGAAGATCGGGCTTAAAATTGATTGACTATATAGAGAAATTAGTATATCCCTAGGGGGCGGATCTTCAAAAAACAGCAGGGGTTGTTTTATTTTCGGCCTGCCGGAGTTGTCGAGATGGCGGTGTGAGGGCACTAAAATCAGTCCTTTTTCGCGCCAGGCGGTCATCTTAGAGCTATTTGTTGTCTTGTGGTTTACCGCGGGCCAGGACTTGAAAATAAGGCGGATTTGTTTGGCGTGAAAGGTTATCGATTCCGGTGAAGGGCGTAAGGGAGCTGATTTTTGTTTGACAGTTTGCAGAGATTTGGCCGTTGGGGGTTGGGGAGTCTGGAAAGTATGGGGCGCTCAGCCCTTTTTCTGCTCATGACCCTGGCCGGCGGCTTTCAGCCGCCGTATAAAATCAGGCCGCTGTTGTACCAGATCAAGGTGATCGGTTCAGGCTCGTTTCTGGTGATCTTTTTTACCGGAGCTTTTGTCGGCATGGTTCTCGGCCTGCAGGGGCATTATACCTTGAGTAAATACGGTTCGGCCAGCGCCTTGGGGGCGGCGGTGGCTCTAAGTTTGATTCGGGAGCTGGGTCCGGTGCTGACAGCTTTGATGGTGATCGGCCGAACCGGTTCGGCGATGTGTGCTGAGCTGGGAATTATGCGGATTTCGGAGCAGATTGACGCGCTGGATTGTATGGCTATCAATCCGTACCGTTTTCTGGTGGCCCCCAAGTTGTTCGCCGGTCTGCTTTCGGTGCCGCTTTTGACCGCGATTTTCAATGTGGTTGGGGTTTTCGGTGGTTATATGGTTGGGGTGGTCCTGCTGCACGGCAATGGCGGGGCTTACATGGCCAGCATGCAGGGCAGCGTGACCGCACTTGATCTGAAAATGTGTTTTGTCAAATCGCTATGTTTCGCTTTTCTTCTGGTCTGGATCTGTGCCGAGCATGGATTCTGGGTTACCCGCCGGGCTTGGGGCTTTGGCGCCGAGGGGGTGAGTCGGGCCACAACTTCGGCGGTAGTGGTTTCTTCCGTGGCTGTTCTGGTGGCCGATTATGTGATCACCTCTTTGATGATGTAGAGCTCATGGCAAGCGGCAATGCCTGTATCAGGCTGATTGATATTCATAAAAGTTTCGGGACGCAGCCGGTTCTGCGTGGAGTGAATCTCGAGATTGAGCGCGGCGCGACCACCGTGATCTGTGGTGAGAGCGGTCAGGGCAAGAGTGTTCTGCTTAAACATATTCTCGGCCTGATCCATCCCGACCGGGGGCAGGTGCTGATCGACGGCACCGATATCTGTGCTTTGCGCGGCGCGGCCCTGAGTCGAATGCGCACCCGTTTCGGAGTGCTTTTTCAAGGGGTGGCCCTGTTTGATTCGATGACGGTTTTTGATAATGTCGCGCTGCCTCTGCGGGAACGCAGTCGGCTGCCGGAGAAAATCGTTCAGGAGAGGGTGGCCACCGCCCTGGCCCAGATGGATCTGGAAGGCAGTGCCGACAAGTACCCATCGCAGTTGAGCGGTGGGATGAAAAAACGGGTCGGACTGGCCCGGGCCCTGCAACTGGAACCCGATATCCTGCTTTTTGACGAGCCGACCACCGGTCTGGATCCGGTCAAAAGTCACGATGTTTATCGTTTGTTTTTTGAAACCCAAAAGCAACTGGGTTACACCTGTGTCATTGTCAGTCACGATATTCCCAAAATTTTTAATCTGGCGGACAGAATCGCCATTCTCCATGAGGGGAAAGTCCTGGCCTGTCTGTCACCGGAAGACTTGCAGCGCAGTCGTGACCCCTTTGTACGGGCCTTTATCCTGAGAGTGATGGGGGCTGCGTACAGTTCCGCGGATGAGCTGTTTGATCCTTCTATGAATTCAGAGAAAGAAGCATATGAAAAGATTTAATCTGGAGATAACGGTCGGGGCTTTCATGCTCGTCGGTCTGCTCGCGATCGCCTATCTGACCCTTAATCTTGGCGGCCTTGAATTTTTCGGCGGAAATTATTATCGTGTTTATGCTGATTTTATCTCGGTCAGTGGCCTTAAAAGCGGAGCCCGGGTTGAAATCGCCGGGGTTGAAGTCGGTAAGGTCGCAAGTATCTCGCTGCATGAGGATCGAGCCCGGGTCGCACTGCTGGTGAAGCCTGAAGTAAAAATCGGCAGCGATGTTTTTGCTTCCATTAAAACCCAGGGTATAATCGGAGATAAGTACGTGCAGTTGACACCCGGAGCCGAGGAGGATTTTCTGCCGGACGGCGGTAAAATAACCGAAACCGAATCTGCCGTCGATCTGGAGGCTTTGATCAGCAAATATGTTTTTGGTAAAGTTGAGTAACAGGGGATTTACATGTCTCGGCAAATACTGGTGATTTTTTTGGCGGTCGCTTTATTGTTCTGGAATATGACTCCCGGATTTTCGCAACCGCCGGGGCTAGAGACGGATGAGTTCGCTGAATATGACGGCGAGGCGGTTTCCGTCAAAGATCCACTTGAAGTTTTAAACCGGGTGTTCTTTGTTTTTAATGATCGTCTGCAGCTCTGGGTTCTGGAACCGGTTGCCCGGGGCTATAAAATCGTAACCCCGAGTTTGTTCCGTACCGGCCTGCTCAACTTTTTCAGTAATCTGCTGGAACCCACCCGGGTTATCAATTGTCTGCTTCAGGGTCGCTTCAAAGCCGCGGAAGAGTCGTTTTTACGGTTTATGCTGAATAGTACCGTGGGGGTCGGCGGACTGATGGATCCAGCCTCCTATGACGGCCTGAAATCCCATGAATATCAGTTTGCCTCGACCCTCGCGACCTACGGGATGGGTAGCGGTCCCTATCTGGTCCTGCCTTTTTGGGGACCGCATGATTTTCGCGGCATCCTTGGTCTGGGTGGAGATACTCTGGCCTCGCCGCTTTTTTATGCCCTCTACCAGAACCCCGTGAGTGCGGTCGCGGTGCAGGGTTCCAATGCCATCAACCGGACCTCGTTCCGCTTGGGTGAATATGAGAAAATGCTCAGTGGCGCGCTTGATCCGTATCTTGCGGTGCGCGATGCCTTTCAGCAACATCGGCGTGAAATTCTGCCGTAATCGTTAACGTCTTAAATCCTACGGAGTTTTTTTGATGGCCCGCGTTCGTTTTCTAGGCATGGTTTTATGCTTGATGGCTTTTGTTCTGCCGCAGTCGCTGCTCGGCGGGGAAGAGGTCGGTCCCCGGCGCCAGCTAGAGGCCAGTATCAACCTGCTCCTTGAGGTTTTGCGGGATCAAGCTCTGAAGGGAGACGAGAACCTGGTCCTCCGTCGCCAGCGGATTACCGAGGTGGTGTTTACTCAGTTTGATCTGCCGCGCATGGCTAAGCTTTCGCTGGGGCGTGACTGGAATGATTTGCATGAGAATGAATGCCGTAATTTTATTGAGCTTTACCGGAAACTGCTGGAAAAAAGCTATATTGCAACCATTGACAGCTATGCCAACGAAGAAGTTGTCTATGTCAAGGAGATAGTTGACGGGGAAAAGGCCGAGGTGCTGACCCTGGTCATCGGCAATGGCCGGGAAATTCCTTTGAGTTACAAACTGCAATTGGGGACTGCCGGCCGCTGGCTGGTGTATGATGTCATCATTGAAAATGTCAGCCTGGTGCGTAATTATCGCAGTCAGTTTGCTCCGATTGTGAAAAAGAAGGGCTTTGCCGGCCTGGTTGCCCAGATGGAAGAAAAGCTTGCCGCAAACGAAAAAGACAGTGATGGCTGAGGTTCAAGTGGTTGCAGGATTGGTTTCCGTTTTTGCCTGGCAGGTTTCTCCTCTGTTCAGATTCTGTACGCTGCCTGACTGGGAAAATTTCGCCGGGTTCGCAAGCCGGCAAAATGTTTCCGCCGGTGAAACTCTCTGGGAAGAGGGTCAGAAGAGCAGTCTGTTGATTTGTGTCATCAATGGGCGGCTGGAGGCGGTCAAAAAAACCCCGGGGTGGGATAAACCGATAATCATGGCGGAATTTGCTGATGGGGCCACGATTGGGGAACTTGTTTTTGCCGATGAAAGTTGTCATTCAACCACCTTGCGGGCGGTTACGGATGCCGGGCTGTTGACCCTGGATGGCGTCGGGGCGGCGGCGTTAGAAGTTGCTTTTCCGGAAACCGCCGCGCGTTTGTGGCGGGGAATGGCTTTTTTGCAGCTCCTGCGTCTGCGCCAGGCCAATGTGCGGCTGGCGGCATTGTTTTAGCTGGTGAATCTTGCCTGAATCGGGAACGGGACTCTGGTGAATAGGAAAAAAATAACTATCGTCGGTGCCGGCAATGTCGGAGCCGCTTGCGCTCTCTGGCTGATCTCCCGCGAGCTGGGAGATATTGTTCTTTATGATGTGGTTGATGGACTGCCTCAGGGTAAAGCCCTGGATCTGGCGGAGGCTTCTCCTCTGGACGGGTATGATGTCTCGATCACCGGCACCAACAGCTATGCCGACACGGCGGACTCCGATGTCGTTATCGTTACTGCCGGTCTGGCGCGCAAGCCGGGGATGAGCCGTGATGACCTGCTTAAAAAAAACAGTTCCATCATCTCTTTTGTAACCCAGAGGATCGTCAAATATTCACCCAACGCTTTTCTGCTGGTGGTCACCAACCCCCTGGAGGCCATGGTCTATGTGGCCACTCAGGTGAGTGGCCTTCCCCGCCATCGGGTTCTGGGCATGGCGGGTGTTCTCGATGCCGCCCGAATGAGTTCTTTTATTGCCGCAGAGCTTCAGGTTTCGGTTGCTGATGTCACGGCTTGTGTTTTGGGTGGACAGGGTGAAAACCTGGTTCCCCTGCCCCGCTATGTAACGGTTTCGGGAATCCCCCTGCCGAACCTGATGAGCCAGGAAAGAATTGACGCGATAGTTGAACGCACCCGTAACGGCGGAGCCGAAATTGTTTCTTTCCTGAAAACCGGCAGCGCCTTTTATGCCCCGGCCGCCGCTATTGGTCGCATGGTCGAAGCCATCATCAAGGATCGTAAAAGGATTCTGCCGGCGACGATTCTGTTGCAGGGCGAATATGGTATTTCGGACTGTGTTTTTGGGGTTCCGGTGAAACTGGGGGCCCAAGGCTGCGAAAGCATCATCGAGTTGCAGCTTGATTCCCGGGAGCGGGCTGCCCTTGATAAGGCTCAGCTAGGGATTCAGGCTTTGCTTGACAGACTGAAAATCTGATGTTCTGGGGCAAATTCTTGGTTCGTCGCTCTGGGTGGGTGAGTTTGCCGGCGCTGCTGCTGGGAGCGGTCTTGCTCGTCCCCTTGTTTCCACAGGAGGGTTGGCGTCGCTCTCTGAGCGATGATCTGGCTCAAGGCTTGCGACAGCCTTGTCACCTAGAGTCGGTAAGGCTTGCGCTTTTGCCGCGTCCCGCGATCTTGGCACAAGGTTTAAGTACTGCGGCGAACAACGGTTCCAATCTCAGAATCAACTCTCTCAGGTTTTACTTCTCCTGGCCCTCCCTTTTGGCTCTGGCGCCCAGGTTTTCAGAAATCAGCCTTGAAAATGGGGTCGCCGAGGTCTGCTGGGCAGCCCTGCGGGGCGCGGAAGACGGTGCCGACGGTGCCGGAAGTGAGCCGGATACCGTCTTCGAGCGGATGGCTGAGTTATTTTCCGCCGCAGAGCTGAATTTTGGCCGCGATCCTCTGCGTTTGTCGTGGCATGACCTGATGGTTCGCCTGCCTGATATTCCCGGTTTCACCTTTCCTTTGACGCTTAGCGAATGTGCCGGCAGCTGGAACTTGCGGCCTGGTAATCAGAGTGTCAATCTCGATGCGACCGCTGCTCTTCTGGGTGGCCGGGGCAGCTTTAAACTGATACGTTATCGCTTGGGGGAGGCGATGTCGTCTGCAGAAACATCGCAACCTGCGGAAGGGAATGAACATTTGGAGGTTAGTTGCCGCCTGCATAAGCTCACTCTGCCGCAGGCTGTGAGCCTTGGCCTGAGTTCCCGGGAGGATTCGACTCAGTCAGGGCTCTGGCGCGCGGATTTCAGCGAAGCCGATTTGGAGTTTGATCTGAGCGGAGACCCGCGGGCGGGCCTGCGTTTTAATAGTCACTGTCGCGCCGCGGAGCATCAGATTGTTGCTCCGGCGGCAACCGACTCTGGAGAAATATGGTCCAGCGGTTCCTGTAATGTGGGTTTTGCCGGTTTCTTTCAGCGCCGTGAAGGTTATCTTAATCTGAAAAATGCGGCTTTTGCCTATCCCGGTGCGGCGGCTTTTTTTACTCGGGGACTGATTCGTTTTCGGGAACCTTTTTTCGTCGATCTGGTCAGCAGTTTCAGGGTTGAAAGCCTGGCTCAGGTTTTGGCTCGGGTTCCGAGCCGCAGTCTGGCGCCTTATTCCCTGCAGGGTGCCCTGACCGGGGAATGCAAACTGGTGGGCAATCCCTTTGAAACTCCGGTTCTGAAAGTGGAGCTCAGTTCCGAGTCGCTCACGCTGCACCGGCATCAGGAACAGCTCACAACAGAGGATTCGACCGCAAACCCGGTTGGCTCCGGCGCGAAAAATTCAGAAACAGACCCGGAACCGATGGGCGGGGTTGCCGCCGCACCTTTTTCCGGCAGGGATTATCTGACGGCGGCCGCGACGCTGCTGGAACAGGCTGCGGGCTGGAGGTGGTTTCTGGATGGCAACTGCAGCATCAGGCGGCTGCATCTTTCCGGTCATGACTTTTCCGAATTTAATCTGGTCGGCCGCAAGGACTTGGCCCAGCTTGAGATTGAACGTCTGATTGTCTACTGCGCTGGCCAGGGAGAACTGCGCATTTCGTTGCTTTTGGATGAGCTGTTGCATGAACCGCGCTGGCGCACGTCCCTGGTTTGTAAAAATATAGAAGTGGATAAATTTTTAGCGGATTTGCCGTTGAGCGGAATCTTGGACGTCGCCATGGTCGGCGGGGGGCGCTTGCCGTTGCGAGGCGTGATTGACGATAATCTGGATCTTAACGGCAAATGGCAGCTGCGCCGGGGGCGGATTGCCGCAGTGCCGCTCTGGCTGGCCGGTAACCGTTTTCTCGAGGACTCCGGTCTGAGCGCTCTGAAGAAGGAGTTTTCTTCCTGTTCCGGAGGGTTTTCCGTGCGCAAACAGGTCTGGTCCCTGAATGATTTTAAAATCAACGGCGCCGGTCCGGAGCTTCAGGCTCGCGGACGCTATTACAGCGTCGGCCGAAAACTTGATTTCCGGGGCGTGGTCGCCGCTGAAAAGACGTTTTCCTTTTCCCTGGCCGGGAAGCCGGAAGCGCCTTTTTTTTATCTAAACGATTGATCTCTGAGCAGGTCGGCCAGGGCTTCCTTCAGGTTGGGAAAACTGAATTTATACCCGGCGGCCAGCAGACGGGTCGGGCTGACGCGCTGGCCGCCGAGCAGAACCGAGGCCATCTCGCCCAGGGTCAGTTTCAGGAACAGCTCCGGAACGCCCAGCGGCAAGGTCCAGCGTTGTAGAGCGGCGGCCAGTTGTCGGGAAAATTCTGCGTTGGTAACGGGTTCTGGGGTAACGCAGTTAAAAACTCCGCTTAAATTGGTCTGCTCGACAAGAAAAGTGAAAATCCGCGAAAGTTCGCTTTGGTGAATCCAGGGGAACCACTGTCGGCCGCTGGCCACATGGCTGCCGAGCCCCCATCTGAAAAGGGGCAGCATTTTACTCAGAGCCCCACCGTCGGGGCCCAGAACGATACCAAAACGGCAGAGTACAACCCTGGCCCCGAAGTTTTCCGCCCGCAAAGCCTCTCTTTCCCATGCGCTTGCCACTTGGGCGAGAAAGTCGACGCCCGCCGGGTCGTTTTCCTCGACTTTTGCGTCGCCGCGGTTGCCGTAGTAGCCGACGGCCGAGGTGCTTAACAGGGCGATCTTGTGGTTTGCGGCGGTCGCCATTTCAATGCCGTCAACCAGATGGCGGGTGGTGCGGATACGACTGTCGCGGATTTCAGCTTTTTTACTGTCGGTCCAGCGGGAAAAAATCGAAGCTCCGGCAAGATTGATAACCAGCTCATGCCGACTCAAACTTTCCTGCCAAGGACCCGGCAGATTGGGATCTCCGATGCAGTAGTCGACTCCGAAAGGCAGTCCCCGTCCTGATTCCGGCCTTCGGGTCAGAATCGTCACCTGATGATGTCTGGCGGAGAGTTCGCGGGTCAGGTGCCGGCCCACAAATCCGCTTCCCCCGGTAATGAAAATCTTCATATCATTCTCCTCTTGCTCAAGACCTTACACTTTATATTGGCTGGGCGGGCCCGATAACCTATCTCAGTACTACAAATTGTATTCTTTGAATATTTTTTTATCTGAATAGTAACGGTTTGGCATGTTTGCCGAGGCGGTTTTTTTAAGTCTCTGGCGCAGGGCCGTATTCCTCTCTGGGCCCATGATTTATCTGGGCCCATGATTTATAATGTGGTTTAGCTGTGAGAAAGGTTGCCATTGCCGGGTTTAATTGTTATGCTTGAAAACGGTTTTGAAACAAATTTTTTTGGCCAAGCCAAGACGACAGTCTGGCAGGATGGCTGTGGGTCTGGGCGTCTGATCAATTTTGTCGATTTCAGTTGTGAGAGTTAAACGGGCTGGTGATCTGCCGGAGTTAATTTAAGAGGAAGGGAGGTTGAAAAATGTCTAATGTCTGAGGCAAAAAAACGAGATAAAATTACCTTCTTCGGGCGCAGGTTCGGCGGGCTCGTGGTCGTTCTGCTCGCGCTTTACAGCCTGCTGGGATTTTTCTTGCTGCCGCATCTGATCGATGCACGTCTGGAAAAGGAATTTACCTTGCAACTGGATCGTTCAACGAAGATCGAAAAGGTAAAATTCAATCCTTTTACGTTATTGCTTGAGCTCGAGGGGTTGCAGATCGAGGCCCGGCAGGGGGAAATTCCGTTGGCCAGGTTTGAGCAACTCAGATTTGATCTGGCTGGTTTTCTGTCCTTGGCCAACCGGGCTCTGGTCATGGAAGAGGTGACGGTTGCGGGAGCCTTTCTGCGGATAGTCAGAAATCAGGATGCCAGTTATAATTTTGCCGATTTCCCCCTATTCTTCCAACCTTTGGCGCCGGAAAACGGAGCCAAAGACGTTTTCCATTTCTCCTTAAATAATATTAGGTTGAGTGGTGCGGCGATCGAATTCAGCGACGATTTTCATGGGGTTGTGCATCGGGCCGAGCAGATCAACCTCAATCTGCCGCGGATTTCCAACTTGCCGATTCATCTTGAAACCCATGTGGAGCCTACTTTCGCTGCGGTGGTTAACGGCACACCTTTCGTTTTGAGCGGCACCATCAAACCCTTCGCCGATTCGCTTGCAACCCGTTTTCAGATCGATATCGACAATCTTGATCTGCCGCATTATCTGGCTTATCTGCCGGGTTCCCGGAACTTCGTTTTGCATCAGGGGCGCTTGTCCAGCCGGCTGGAACTGATCTTCAATCAGTCTGAAAACCAGTCGGCCAGGCTCAGCCTGGAGGGCACGGTTATTTTGCAAGAACTCAGTTTGGGGGGGCTGGGAGAGAATCAAGACCAGCGCTTCTTTTTATTGCCGGAAGTCGTCGTCGGGATCGCGCCGGGAAACCTCCTGGCCGGGGAGATTTTTCTCGGGGAAGTGCGTTTTAAAGAACCGGAGCTGAATCTGTGCCTTCAGGCTAATGGCGAACTTCGGTTGCCTTCCTTACAGCTGGTTGATAAGGCTTCCGGCGCGGCGGGAGGTGGTGAGGGTTCCGTTGCACCGATGTCCGGCGGTGAATCTGCGGCTCCGGCTGCGGTGCGGACCCCGGAAACCGGCCGGCAAAATGACCGGGATAATAAATCTGTCCCGGTTTTTACTCTGGACCGACTGTGGATTGAACATGGTCGGGTTAACCTTCGGGATGAGCGGGTCAGCCCGGGTTTTACAGCCGTATTTAATGACCTTGACTTTTCTCTGCAGAATTTCGCCAGTGGATTGGAGCGGACCGCCAAGTATCACCTCAAGTTGACCAGTGGTGCCGGGGAAACCCTGGTGGCGGCTGGAGAACTGGACAGTGAACCACTGGCGCTCCGGCTTGATTTTGCCTGCGGCAATCTGTCGCCGGAGCGTTATCGGGCTTATTATCATGACTATTTTCGGGGGCATTTTGTCGACGGCCGGATTGATCTGGGCGGCGGCCTGTTTTTTTCGGCCGCGGAAAAGGAGTTGTCGCTCAATGACTTGGCCGTGCGCATGAAGGATCTGCAGCTGCGCGCGGAAGCCGGCCGTGAGGTTTTTGCTCTGCCGGAATTCGAACTTGCCGGAGGGCGGATTGATTTTCGGCAAAAAGCCGTCCGGATTGATTCGCTCAAGGCCGTCGGGGGAAAACTGGATTTGTTGCGGAATGGTGATGGCGAACTGGACTGGTCCGGGTTGCTGCCTCCGGTTACTTCCTCGGCGCCGACGGTCGCTGACGGTTCCCGGGCGACTGAGCCCTGGCAGGTTTATCTGGAAAAGGCCGGTCTGCATAAATTTACCGCTGTTTTCAAAGACCTGATGCCGGCCGCCGGGGCCACCTTGAAAGTCAAACAGCTGGATCTTGAGCTCGAAAAGGTCGGTTTTGGCGCGAAACCTTCCTCAGGCTTCGCCCGTCTGTTTCTGCAGCTGGGCGCAGGAGGGACTCTCAAAGCGCAGGGACCGCTGGTTCTCGATCCCCTCGGGGCTGAGTTAGATTTGCGGCTGGAGAATCTGGCGTTGTCTTCGCTGCAACCCTATCTGCAGGGATATTTTGATCTTTTGTTGACTCGGGGCGTGGCCGGGTTGAAAGGTCATCTGAGTTTACGACGGCTTGAGAGCGGTCCGGAAATCTCGTTCTCCGGCGGCGCCGGACTGCGCGATCTGCAAGCCCTTGCCGGTTCCCAGGCGCAGGAATTCGTTAAACTTGAAAAGTTGACTTGTGATGGCCTGAGCCTTAGGTCCCAGCCTTTGGCGGTGCAGCTGGAGCGGGTGTCGATTCAGGCTCTGAAGGCCAGCCTGGTCAAAGAGCCGGATGGCAGCAACTCTCTGGCGCTGGTTCTGCGATCGAAAAAGGCCGCCGCGAATCCCATGGTGGTTGAGGATGAGATACAGGAACAGAACCACGAAGCCTTGTTTAAGCTCAAAGAATTAGTCCTGACGGACAGCGCGTTATTTTACCTTGACCGTACTCTGGAACCGCACTATGAACTTGTCCTGGATGAATTAAACGGCAGGGTGCAGGGTTTGAATTCGCTGGAAGAAAAAGAGGCCACCGTGAATTTCAGCGGTCGCCTGAATCATCATTCCCCGCTTAAGATTACCGGCGAGCTTGATCCTCTGGGACGAGAGCTCTTCGCCGATCTGAAAATCAGCTGTCAGGATTTCGGCATGACCGAACTTACTCCTTATTCGGGCAGGTATCTCGGCCAGACCATCGGCAAGGGGAAACTGTCGCTTGATCTAGAAATCAAGCTTGAAGATCGTAACCTGTTCTCCAACAACCGGATTTTTCTGGATCAGTTTGCTTTCGGCGAGGCGGTGGAAAGCTCTCAGTCTCTGAATCTGCCGGTCACCCTGGCGGTCGCCCTGCTTCGTGATC
This sequence comes from Pseudomonadota bacterium, assembly GCA_011049115.1. Lineage (NCBI taxonomy): Bacteria > Pseudomonadati > Pseudomonadota > Pseudomonadota bacterium. Next base: position 56,206 of record DSCM01000133.1, on the reverse strand, counting down.
GGCAGGGGGAAATTCATCTGCGGGTCCCGGTTCGCGGTGATCTGGATGACCCGAAATTCAGTTTGGGCGGGGTGGTTTTCAAGATTTTCGTCAATCTGGTGACCAAGGCGGTAACCTCCCCCTTTTCTTTGCTGGGGGCCCTGGTGGGGGATAGCGAGGAACTTAACCGGGTTGAATTTGCGCCCGGTCGCTTTGAACTTGACGAAATGGCCCGCAGTCGTCTAGACAAGCTGGCCGCGGTTCTTTTTCAGCGGCCCGCTCTCAAGGTTGAGATTCAAGGCCGGGCTGCGTCTGTAAGTGATCGTCAGGTTTTATCTGAGGAACGTTTTCAGCATCTGCTCAAAGCCGAAAAATTCAAGGAAAAAGGCGGCAGTGGAGGGGGCGCTTCAGAGCTCGCGGAGGTGGTGGTGACTGAATCCGAATTCGAGCATTATCTCTGGCGGGCCTACAAGACCGCTCCTTTCGTCAAGGAGAAGAATCTTCTGGGACTGGTCAAAAAGATTGAAGCGCTTCTGCAGGAAGCCCGACTGCGTGATTTTGTCAAGGTCAGTGATGCCGATCTGCTCTTGCTGGCGCAACATCGGGCGCGGGCGGTAATGTCGTATCTGGCGGAGCGGGGACCGGTTGAGAACCGCCGCCTTTTTCTGCTGGAACCGCAATTGCCGGCTGCGGAGGCGGAAACGGTTGCCGGTCGAGAGGTTGAGATTAAAATCAAATAGTTTTAGGGGAACGTTTAATTGCAGGATTCAGGGAGAAAATTTTCATGGAGATTCTCGAAGCCTATCGAAAGGCGGCGGCGGCGCGGCAGCAATTAGGGATTCCGCCGTTGCCCTTAAGCGCCGCAGAGGTGAAAGCGATAATTAAATGCTTGCCGGGCAGCTCTGACGGCGAACGGCGGGAAATGTATTATTGGTTGCGGGAACGAGTTAATCCCGGAGTTGATGAAGCGGCGGGAGTCAAGGCCGACTTCCTGGCCGAGGTCATCGCCGGACGGGCTCCAGATTGCGGCATTGACGCCGTCACAGCGGTGCAATGGCTGGGCATGATGCGCGGCGGTTACAATATCACGCCCCTGCTGGAGGCCCTCGAAGATGAACGAGCCGAGGTCGCGGCGGCGGCGATTTTCGCCCTGAAACATACCTTGCTGATCTATGACGCCTTTGCCTGGGTGGTCGAGAAATTCAAGCAATCTCACGCCGGCGCGGAGCAGCTGTTGCAGTCCTGGGCCCGAGCGGAGTGGTTTTATGCACGTCCGGCCCTGGCGGAGGAAATCAAACTGACCGTTTTCAAGGTTCCCGGCGAGACCAACACCGATGACCTGTCACCGGCTGCGGAAGCCGCCAGCCGCAGTGATATTCCCTTGCATGCCCTGGCCATGCTCGCCGCCCGCATGGAAAAGCCTCTGGCCCGCATGGCTGCACTGCGGGAACTAGGTTATCCGCTGGTTTACGTCGGTGATGTCGTCGGTACCGGCAGCAGCCGTAAATCAGCGATTAATTCATTGCAGTGGCATCTGGGGCACGATCTGCCCGGTGTACCCAACAAACGCGGCGGCGGCATTGTGATCGGCGGTATTATCGCGCCGATTTTTTTTAATACCGCCCAGGATTCCGGGGCTTTACCCATCGTGGCGCCGGTTACCGGACTGGCTGACGGCGATCTGATCAGTCTGCGTCCTGATGCCGGAGAAATTATTAAAAATGGTCGGGTGATCAGCCGTTTTTCCCTGCAGCCCAATACTCTGGCTGACGAATATCGGGCCGGAGGACGGATTCCGTTATTGCTGGGTCGGGAATTGACAGCCCGGGCGCGTCGGGTTCTCGGTTTGAACGTGGCTGATTTTTTTGCCCGCCCACTGACCCCGCCGCCGTCAACCGCCGGTTTTACCTTGGCGCAGAAGATTGTCGGTCGGGCCTGTGATTGTGAGGGGGTGCGACCGGGCAGCTATGTCGAACCCAAGGTAACCACGGTCGGCAGCCAGGATACGACCGGGCCGATGACCCGCGATGAGATCAAGGCACTGGCGGCGCTTAATTTTTCCGCCGACCTGGTCATGCAGTCGTTCTGTCATACCGCCGCCTACCCTCAGCCGGTCGATGTCGAAACGCAGCGCACCCTGCCGGTTTTTATCGAGGAACGGGCCGGGTTTTCCCTGAGACCCGGGGACGGGGTGATTCATTCCTGGCTTAACCGCCTGCTGTTGCCCGATACCCTGGGTACCGGGGCGGATTCGCATACCCGTTTTCCTCTGGGGCTTTCATTTCCCGCCGGTTCCGGATTGGTGGCTTTTGCCGCCGTGGCCGGGATGATGCCGCTGGATATGCCGGAGAGTGTTCTGGTTCGCTTTCACGGGCAATTACAGCCCGGCATCACTCTGCGCGATCTGGTTAATGCAATTCCGTTACGCGCCCTGGAAATGGGTTTGCTGACGGTGGCCAAGGAGAATAAAAGGAATATCTTTGCCGGGAGAATTCTGGAAATTCAAGGATTGGAAGAGCTTTCCTGCGAACAGGCTTTTGAACTTTCCGACGCTTCGGCCGAGCGCAGCGCCGCCGCCTGTACGGTGCAGCTCGGTCTTGAGCCGGTCAAAAAATTCCTGAACTCCAACGTGGCTTTGATTGAACGTCTGTTGGCCGAAGGTTACGGCGCGCCCGCCACCCTGGCCCGGCGGTCCCAGGCCATGCGGGAGTGGCTTGCGCATCCCCATCTGTTGCGGGGCGATGCCGACGCCGAATACGCGGCGGAGATTGATATCGATCTGGATTCGGTGCGGGAACCGATTCTGGCTTGCCCCAATGATCCCGACGATGTCGCCACGTTAAGTCAGGTGCTGGGACAGGCTCAGTGCCCGCGCGAGATTGACGAGGTTTTTATCGGCAGCTGCATGACCAATATCGGGCATTTCCGCGCGGCGGGTGAAATCCTGCGGCATGCCGGACAGGTGCCGGTGCGGTTGTGGCTGGCTCCGCCGACGCGCATGGATGCCGAAGCCCTGAGAAAAGAAGGCTACTATGCCATTTTCGGCAAGGCTGGCGCCCGGATTGAAATTCCCGGTTGCAGTCTCTGCATGGGTAACCAGGCTCGGGTTGCCGACGGTGCCGTGGTCTTTTCGACCTCAACCCGTAACTTCGACAATCGTCTGGGCAAGGACGCCAGGGTCTATCTGGGATCGGCCGAACTGGCGGCGGTGAGCGCTCTTTACGGCCGTCTTCCGACCCGGGAAGAATACCTTGGCGAGATGGCGCAAAAGCTCGGGCCTGACACGCGAAAACGAGTTTACCGCGATCTGGATTTTAGCCGGTTGCAGCTTAAAACTTGACAATCGTCCTGGTGCAATGGTAGAGAACCCGCTTCTCCAAAAAATGGAGGCGGCTTGCGAGGAGGAGGTTCTATGGCAGAACGCTTTAAAAAAATCCTGGTGGCGATTGATTTCTCTTCAGCGACGGACGATGTGGTCGCGGTCGCCTCCCGCTTTGCGGAAAATTATGGGGCTGAGCTTCAGCTTATCAACGTTCTTGAAGAAGGTTACGCCTTGTCAGGTCTTGACGGCATGAGTCTGCCTTTTGATGATCTGGCAACCATTCAGAGCTTTAACGATTCACGCCGGAGAGCTCTGCAAGATAAGCTGGCGGGGCTGATCGACAGCCTGCAAAAGCGTGGTTTTCAGGTCACGGGTCGGATCATCGAGGGCCATCCCGCCTCGATGATCGTCGATGAATCCGAACAGGGCGGGTTCGATGCGGTTTTTGTCGGTTCGCACGGCTGGTCCGGGATTAAAAAGTTTCTGATGGGTAGTGTCGCTGACAGCGTGGTTAAAAATTCCAGCTGTTCAGTGATGGTGGTACGTGGTCGTAAGCCTTTGGCAGAAGCCTCCACCGCTTCTGTTTGAGAGCGGTTATTTTTTAGATTTTTGGGTTCCGGTGCGGCCGGATCAGGATTATTGATTATGATTGAACGTTACTCACGTCCGGAAATGTGTCGAATCTGGAGTGAAGAAAATAAGTTCAGCAGCTGGCTTAAAGTGGAGCTGGCGGTGTGCGAGGTTTTTGCCGATAATGGCGAGATTCCAGCCGCGTCGTGGCAGGAAATCAAGGCGAAGGCGGCTTTTGATATTTCTCGAATCAACCAGATTGAAACCGAGGTTCGTCATGATGTCATCGCTTTTCTGACCTCGGTGGCCGAGCATGTCGGCCCGGCCTCGCGCTTTATTCATTTAGGGTTGACCTCGTCCGATGTCCTGGATACAGCCCTGGCCCTACAGCTGAAAGAGGCCGGGGAACTGCTGCTTGCAGGTCTGGCTAAAGTTATGGCAGCGCTCAGGAAAAGAGCCTTTGAATTCAAGGATTGTCCCATGATCGGGCGCTCGCACGGAATTCACGCTGAACCGATAACGGTTGGGCTCAAGTTTGCCATCTGGTATGATGAAATGCAGCGCCAGCGGCGCCGTCTGGAAGCGGCGCTCACTGATATCGCGGTCGGCAAGATTTCCGGCGCGGTCGGAACCTTCGCCAATATCGAGCCGGAAATTGAGGAAGCGGTCTGCCGGCGTCTGGGCTTGCAGCCGGCCCCGGCTTCAAGCCAGATCGTGCAGCGTGATCGACACGCCTTTTTCTTCACAACCTTGGCGCTGGTGGCCGCTTCAATTGAAAAATTTGCGACCGAGATTCGTCATCTGCAGAGAACCGAGGTCGGCGAGGCGGAGGAATTCTTTCATGCCGGGCAGAAGGGCTCGTCGGCCATGCCGCATAAACGCAATCCCGTGCTTTCCGAAAATCTTTGCGGGTTGGCCCGGCTGGTGCGGGCGCAGGCGCTGGCGGCGATGGAGAACGTTGCACTCTGGCACGAACGCGATATCAGTCATTCCTCGGTTGAACGGGTAATCGCCCCGGATGCGACGATCCTGCTTGATTTTATGCTTCATCGTTTTGCCGCGATGATGGAAAAACTAGTGGTTTATCCGGAACGGATGCTTCATAATCTTGAATTAACCGGCGGGACGATCTATTCACAGGGGATTCTTCTGGCCCTGGCCCGGGCCGGGGTGGTTCGTGAGGACGCTTACCGCTGGGTGCAGCGTAACGCCATGCAGGCCTTTAATGATGGTGGTTCCTTTAAGGAGTACCTGCTCAGGGATAAAGATATCGCGCTTTATCTGCAGCCCTCTGCAATAGAAGAAAGGTTCAGCCTGGAACATCAGTTGCGCCAGGTGGGAAAAATTTTTGCCCGGGTTTTCGAGGCTTAATGATAATTGTCGGGAAAGGGTATTGCGTCTATGGAACGGCGGGAAAAACTATATGAAGGCAAGGCCAAGATCATCTATGCGACGGATGATCCGGATAAGAATATTCTTTATTTCAAGGATGATGCGACGGCTTTTAACGGCGCCAAGAAGGGAACCATTCTTGACAAGGGTGTAATCAATAACCGGGTTTCAGCGAAACTGTTTACCCTGCTTGCCGAAAACGGCGTCCAGAGTCATTTTATCAGCCGGTTTTCCGATCGTGAAATGCTGGCGCGCAAGGTTGATATCGTTCCGGTGGAAGTTGTTATTCGTAATTATGTCGCCGGCAGCCTGGCGAAAAGAATGGGCCGGAAAGAGGGCGAGCGGCTGCCTCAGCCGATAGTGGAGTTTTACTATAAGGATGACGCCCTCAACGATCCCATGATCAACCGCGATCATATTTTGGTCTTTGGCCTGACTACCGCGGCGCAGATTGACCAGATTCGTGAGACCGCACTCAAGGTTAACCGCATTCTCAGTGATTATCTGCTGAGCCGGGATCTTCTGTTGGTGGATTTCAAACTTGAATTCGGTTCCTGGCAGGGCGGGATACTGCTGGCGGATGAGATTTGTCCCGATACCTGCAGGCTCTGGGACAAACATACCCTGGAAAAGCTTGATAAAGATCGTTTCCGCCAAGATCTGGGTAAGGTTGAGGAAGCTTATCTTGAGATTTCTCGCCGGGTTTGTGGTGATTTCTAGGGTATGGTGGCTTACAAACTGACGGTTGCTCTTGAATCCAGGAGTTATTCGATTCATATCGGTTCCGGGTTGATCAAGTCCGGCGGCGACAGCCTTTTGTTGCCGCGGCTGCGTGGTCACCAGGGTGTGGTGGTTACCAATGAAACCGTTGCCCCGCTTTATCTTAGTCAGGTGCAGGCATGGCTTGCGGATGCGGGTTACAAAAGCAGCGCGATTGTCTTGCCGGACGGTGAGGAGTATAAGAACCACGCCGTGCTTCTGCGTTTGTATCAGAATCTTTATGCCGCCGGTCTGCAGCGGAATGGTTTTATCTGCGCTTTGGGTGGAGGGGTGGTTGGTGATCTGGCTGGTTTTGCCGCCGCGACCTATATGCGGGGCCTTGATTTAATTCAGTTGCCGACCACCATCCTGGCTCAGGTTGACAGTTCTATCGGAGGTAAAAACGGTTTTAATCTGGAGGTCGGCAAGAATCTGATCGGAACAACCTATCAACCTCGAGTGGTTATTTCGGAGGTTGATTTTATCAAGAGCCTGCCCGAGCGCGAAGTCTTGTCCGGTTTGGGCGAGGTGGTCAAGTACGGCCTGCTGGCCGGCGATGATTTTATTTCCTTTCTGGAGATGAACCGCGCTGAAATCCTGGCCCGCAATCCACGCAGTCTGGCGATCATGGCCCATTTTTGCAGTCGCATAAAAGCCGATTACGTGGTTCGTGATGAATTCGATCTGCTTGGCGTGCGCGCGGCGCTCAATCTCGGACATACCGTCGGTCATGCTCTCGAGAAGATGTATGACTACCGGGGGATGGCGCACGGTGAGGCGGTGGCCGTCGGTTTGGTTTGCGCCTTGTCGCTTTCTTTCGCCATGAGGTTCCTGCCTGAAACTTCACTTTCCCGAGCTCTGCGCTTGGTTGAACTCTACGGTCTGCCGATGCAGATTCCGGAAGATGCGGATGTTGATGAACTGATTGCCTTGATGCGTCGAGACAAAAAGGCGGGAGAGACGCTTTCGATGATACTTCTGCACGGCCTTGGAGATCCTTATCTGGAGGACAAGGTCGATGTCGGCCTGTTGCGGGAACAGTTGCTCAGATGTAAAAAACCTGTAACTTATTCAGCGTAGTTGATTTCAGCCTGTATTGAGACGTGAAAAACAAGAAATCGGGGGGTCGTGTTCCCAGCGTTTCGGGTTGGTGAATAGTTACGAAACCCTTTTAAATCATTGAGTATATGATGGAAACTTCGAGTTCAAACGTATCTCTGCTGATTGCCTTTACGGCCGGTATTTTCTCTTTTGTTTCGCCTTGTGTTCTTCCCCTGATCCCTTCCTATCTGACTTATATCACCGGAATCTCTTTTGATGAGTTGGTCGATGATAACCGGAGTCGCGCGGTGCGCCAGCGGACAATCCTGCACTCTCTTTTTTTCATTCTCGGTTTTACTCTGATTTTTGTCTCCCTCGGGGCTTCGGCGACCTTTGTCGGGAGTTTCTTTCAGACCAATCAGGAGTTGATTCGCCGGGTTGGCGGAGTGATTGTTATTTTTCTCGGGATTCATATAACCGGGCTGGTCAAGTTGAGGTTGCTTGAGCGCGAAAAACGTTTTGAATTCAATGACAAGCCCTTGGGCTACTTGGGCTCGGTCCTGGTCGGTATCGCTTTTGCCGCAGGCTGGACGCCATGTATCGGGCCGATTCTGGCCAGTATTCTGTTGTATGCCGGGACTTCGGGAAATGTTGCCGGCGGGATTTTTCTGCTGGCGGCATATTCCTTGGGTTTAGGCCTGCCTTTTTTGGTTTCGGCGCTGGCTTTTAATAGTTTTCTTGCTTACTTTTCCCGTTTTAACCGTTACCTGCGGGTAGTCAGCCTGGTCAGCGGCATTTTTCTGATTGTCATTGGTCTGCTGCTCGTTTTCGACTATCTCTCCATCTTTTCCCGTTATCTTAACCTGTGGCTGCCTCAGACCGGTTAGCGGACGCAGAACCTTCGTCGCAGAGGGACCGAGAAAGTGCTTTTCGGGGATAGCTTCATTTTTTTAATGCACATAAGGGGTTATATGTAGCGATGAACAAAATTTTTATACCTCTGCTGGAAATGCTGGGTTTCTTTCTGGTTATCTGCGGCATCGCGCTGTGGCTGATTCATAATTCCTATTTTTGGGCAAGCCTCTTGATCGGGGTCGGCGGCGTGATGGTGCTGGTCGGCATGTGGATTGAAAAAAGGTATGTCGGCTACTATGAAGACTGAAGCCTGCGGAGAAAATCCTTGCAGAAAAATTGTAAACGGAACCGTCCCGGTTGCAGGCTTTGCCGTGATGGGGTCCGAAGGCTTTTACAGTAGATTGAAGAAGGAGCTCTGGGTTGGCGAAGATCAAACCTGCGGCGTTTATAACTGAAATCAGGAATAATATCGCTGAAAACGATGCCGTAAAAGCCGCCGTTGTTCTTTCTCATCTTGCCGAGATGGACTTGGAGGTGCAAAAACAGGCTCTTGAGCTCTTCCGGCTGAGTTCGGCTGAGTTCGCAATTCCTCTGCTGGCCCTGGTTCTTGATCGTTTCCCCTATCTGACGGATTCTTTACCCGAGTTCAAGGAGCTCCTGGTCGCCAGGATTCTCGAGGTTCCGGCAATCTACCTTGAGTTTCTTCAGGATTCTCGAGTAAATTGTCGCGGGTTTCTGATTGATCTGGCCGGGGAAATGGGGTTTGATGATGCTTATCAGGTTCTGATGGCTATGCTCGTCAACGAAAAGGATCACGATATTATCGAAAGGGTGGTCAGGGCTTTGGGTGATATCGGAGATGTGGGCGCGGTCTCCAACATTGCCGAGCTGCTCTACACCGAGGATGATGTTCTGGTGGAAACCGCCATTCAGGCTTTGGGACGTTTGGGCTCATCCACCGCGATGCAGCGTCTTGATGAAAAGCTGGGTCGGGAAAAAAGATTTGATTCAGCCATTCTCGAGGTTTTCTCTGCGGTGCAAAGCCGGGAGGCGCTTGAAAAACTCAATAAAACCCTGACTTCCCAGTACGCCCATATCCGCTCGGCGGGCAAGGAAAAACTGGTCGCGCTGGGGAGCAAGGTCGTGCCGCTGCTTTCTGAAAATCTGCGTTATAATGATCCCGATCTGCTTATTCACACGCTCAATGTTCTGGGTGAGATAGGGGATGAAGGGGCGATTGCCCCGATTCGTAAACTTCTTCATCAGCAGCCGCAGGATGCCAATGTTCGCTTTGCCGCTTACGAAACCCTTGGTCGTCTGCCCTTGACCAAAGGGGCGTACGCCCTGGCTTCAGGTCTGCATGATCCGGTTGCCAATGTGCGTTCGGCGGCGGCTGCCGCGATTGACCGAAACTATAATGAAATTCTTGCCGCCGGGCTTAAAAATATGGTCAGGCCCGGGGATCGGGAAGCCCAGGGACTTGTGCAAACGATTATCACGACGCAGAGCGGCAACATCTTTCTTGATCTTCTCGAACTTGATTTTTTCCGTGAGCAGGCCTTTCGCTACCTTACGCAAAAGGCTCATGCCGATACGCTGGAATTCTTTCGTAATGTCCTTCAAGCTAATGGCTATGTCAGTGAAGCGGAAGAACTCGGAAATGTTTCTCCTGGGATTGCCGCCGGCAAAACCGTAAAGAAGGTTGTGGCGATTGATGATTCCAAGATGATTTTGGGGATTTACCGAAGTATGCTTCATGTCCTTGGCTACGAGCCCTATGTCTTTATGGATCCGGAAAGCGCGGTGGTGGAAGTCTGCCGGCTCAAACCCGATGCCGTTCTGACCGATCTTAACATGCCAGGGATTACCGGGATTGAAGTGACCCGTCGTTTACGCCGAACGTTCAGCAAAAGTGAATTGCCGATCCTGATGGTGACCACGCAGAATGACAATCATGATAACGAGGCGGCAAAAGAGGCCGGGGTCAATGAAATTCTGCATAAACCGTTTACCCAGGAAAGTATCGGTGTGGCCCTGGCCCGTTATTTGGGTTGAAAAATCGCGGGGAATCTATTGTGCGAAAAAAGGAGGTGCTTACTCAGCGCCTCCTTTTTTTGTGCGAAGTCCAAGTTTAATTTTTCAGCTGATAGAAAATTGAGCGTAGATAACGTTTGGGTTCAAAGAGGCTGGTGATGCCGGTCAGGCTCTCCTGCGCTCCGATCATCAGGTAACCATCGGGAACCAGGGATGAGGCAATCTTTTCATAAAGTTTAACCTTGTCGGGCAGGGGGAAATAGATCGCCACATTGCGGCACAAGATGATGTCGAATTTGCCCAAGGCCGTAAATGGTTGCAAAAGGTTTAGCTTGCGAAAGGAAACCAGTGACCGCAGCTCATCCTTGATGCGCCATCCATTATCCACCGGGTTGAAATAAAGCCTGAGTTTCTCGGGGGGCAGGCCTCTTTCAATCTCGAACTGGTTATAAAGGCCGTAACTTGAACGTGAAATCGCCTCGTCGGAGATGTCGGTTCCGATAATGGAAATCCGGAATTTCCCGAGATCGTTGCCGAGCAGCTCGCGCAGGGTGATGGCAAGGCTGTAGACTTCCTGACCGAAAGAACAGGCAGCGCTCCAGATCCTGAGGCTTGGCGGAAGACCGGAACGGCCTGAACGCTTATCAATCAGGTCGGGGATGATTTTAAATTGCAGCAAATCAAAGGGCGATTTGTCGCGAAAAAAATAGGTTTCATTGGTGGTGATCGCGTCAATAATTTCCTGCTCGATTTTTTTCAGGCGGTCGCCGCGGGCTTGGTTATAAAGCTCGGTAAAGCTGTTGCAGGAGAATTTTTTCAGCAGAGGAGCGAGCCTGGTTTCGATCAGGTAGCTTTGATTGGAGGCCAGGTTGATACCGCAGATATCGTACACATATTTGCAGTAGATCTGAAATTCCTGGGTAGAGACTTTTATCATGTCGGTTATGGTTTTCCCGGTTTTTTGTAATGACTATCTGGGACTGTAAGCCGTCTGAAATTGATGATGTTTTTCCTGCTTTATTAATTTATCTGGGGGCATCAAGGTTTGCTGAGGGTTTTCATGATTTCGGCGGCGATGAGGTCAAGCGGCAGAGAAATGTCGACAATCCCGGCGTTGACCGCTTCCCTCGGCATTCCATAAACCACGCAGCTTTCCTCGTCCTGAGCGATTACCGGGGCTCCATGTCGTTTGATCAGACGTAACCCGTTACAGCCGTCACTGCCCATGCCGGTCATGATTACGCCGGTGACCCGTTCCCGATAAAGGCTGGCGACGGAACGAAAGAGGTAGTCGGCCGAAGGCTTGCAGTTGTTTTCCGGCGCATCGTCGGTGAGCCGGATTTTTCCGTGGGGGCCGCTGGCATCGGCTACGATTTTCATCTGCTTGCCGCCCGGGGCTATGTAGACGACATCATTTTTCAGGGTTTCTCCATCTTCACCTTCCTTGACCTGAAGCGAGCATTTGTGGTCAAGGCTGGCAGCCAGAGACTTCGTGAAAAGGGGCGGCATGTGTTGCACGATGACGATCGGAGCCCCGATCGGGGCGGTCAGCATCGGCAGCATTCGGGTTAAAGCGTTAGGGCCTCCGGTAGAGATGCCGATCGCGATAATGCTTGATGGCAAAAGGCGCCGTGGGGGGAGGGGAGCGGTCTTTTGCGGCCATGGCTGCCGGCTGGTTTCGGGCATGGTTGTCGGAGTTTCATCTTTTCCCCGATCCGGTTGCGGCGTTCGGTTCAGGCTTTTTCTGAAAGCCTGGCGGCGGGCGTAGGCCTTGATTTTGGGAGGCAGGTTTTCCTTGATGAAAGCCTGGTTTTCGGCCAGACTGCTGCCTTCAGGTTTGGGAATGAAGTCAAAAGCTCCGAGCTCCAGGGATTTCATGGTCAGCTCCCCGCCTTTGCGAGTCAGGCTGCTGAGCATGATGACGCCGGTGGAAAGGCGATGTTCACGCAGATATTCTAGAACTTCAAGCCCGTTGCAGACCGGCATCTCAATGTCGAGGGTCAGCAGGTCAGGCTTTAGACTTTCGATTCGGGAAATTGCGGTTTTGCCGTTGTTGGCCGTACCAATCACTTCAATATCTGCTTCGTTCTTAAGGATGTCTCCAATAACCTTGCGGTAAAGAATGGTGTCATCGACGATGAGAACCTTGATGGGCATTTTGTCTCCATACCTGGTTTTTCAGTGGGTGCTAGTCAAGTTTCTTTTCGGCCTGGTTGACGATTCCTTCGAGGTCGAGAATCGCGATCAGCTGTTCATCGTCGCGAAAGACCCCGGTGATAAATCTTCCCTGATGGCTGCGGACGTTGGCCGGTGCCGGCCCCAAGGCTTCTCTGTCGATATGGATGACGTCATTGATTCGATCAACCATCAGGCCGAAGGGTTCATTCTGGAATTCGACGATAATAATGCGGCGGCCGGCGGTTTCCATTTTCGTAGGCAGATTGAGCTTGATGGCGAGATCGACGATGGTGACGATTTTACCGCGCAGGTTGATAATTCCGGTAATCTCTTCGGGCGCTTTGTAAACCCGGGTGATCTCCGGAACCTTAATGATTTCCTGGACCAGCATAGTATCGAGCCCAAAAAGCGCATCGGCTAGTTGAAAGGAACATAATTGCAGGGTTGTATCAGCCATTTTCAGGGTTCTCCGGATTCAGTCTAGGGATGCAGGTCGCAAAAGGTCGCGCCTCTGGGTTTGCGGGACTCGGCTTTGTTTTAGAGGATGTTTTCGTCAATGCTGGCCAGTAGTTTTTCCTTGTCCAGCTTGATCTGGTAGTCATCTATGCCGACCTCTTTGCCTCTGGCCTGATGTTCGTCCGCCGCCAGGGAGGTGACCGCGATAATCTTGAGGTGGTCAAAACGACTATCATCGCGGATGCGTCGACAGAGCTCAAATCCATCCATATTGGGCATTTCTATGTCGGTGATGATCAGTGAGACCTCTTCCGGATTTGCCTGAAGCCAGTTCCAGGCGATCAAACCATCGGCGGCCGTGACGCACTGGCGCTCTTCATCCTCGATATATTTCTGTAACTGTGAACGAAAGAAATCAGAATCTTCAACCAGTAAAATTCGTTTTATAGCGGGGGCGGATTTTGATTGGTGCCCGGATTCAGCCTGTCGCCGAACTTCCTGATGGCGTTTTTCTTTTTTCAGCAGCCGTTTGAACCAGTCCGGCTTCAGGGTTTCGACCAGCTCGTAAATATCGATGATCAGCGTGGCCTGCTCCTTGATGATGGCCGAGCCCATGATTCCCGTGGCCCGCAGGGTATCGTGGTCGATGGCCGCCCGGATTTCAACCGTATCCACCGGTTGCGACGCCAGCAGGCCGATTTCACGTTCGGCGACGGTAAAGACAATTACCACCAGATCCATTTCGGCATCAAGCTGCTTGACTTTTGCGACATCATTTAAGGTGAAGAGCGGGAGACTGCCCCCGCGATACTTGATGACCTTCTGGCCGCTCTTGATTTCGATGTCTTTGAAGTCGATTTGTTCAACCCTTTCCACGATGTCGAGCGGAACCGCGCAGGGTTCTTCGGGCCCGTTGCCAAAGAGCAGTAAGGCCTGGCGATCCTTGTCGTGGCTGCCCTGGGCGTTTTCGGCCAATTCCTGAGCCCGCTGGCTGCCGGCCATGGAAGTCAGCTCCGCCATTCTGGCGATACCGGCGACATCAAGAATCAAAGCCACGCGGCCGTCTCCCATGATGGTGGCGCCGGCGTAGCTGGTCAGGTGCTTGAGGTGGCGGTCGAGAGGTTTGACGACGATTTCGATAGAGTCGTGCAGCTCATCAACCACCAGACCGTATTTAAAGGAACCGGCGGAGACCACGACAATGTTGAGATCGCTTCCGGCCCTGTAGCGACGGTCCTGACCGGAGCGCATATGAGGTTGGTCTTTGGGTCCGGGATGTATGGTTTCCCCCTCCAGGGAGCTGGCCTTCGAACGCCGGTCGGCGATAAGTTTTCTGCGATCGGTGATTTCTTCTGCCGTGACCGGGTTAAGTATTCGGGATTCGATACCGAGCACAGCGGCCAGACGGATCAACGGAATCAGTTCCCCGCGCAAAGGCATGACCTCTGAATCGCCGACTCTTTCGATTCTCTCCTTCACCTGGGCGGCTCCGATGCGGACTAACTCGCTGACATTGACCTGAGGTACGGCAAAGCGTTCATGGCCAACGGTAACCAACAGGCTCGGGATAATAGCCAGCGTCAACGGCAGCTTAATCCGGATGGTTGTGCTCCGGCCTGGTTCCGAGTCAATCTCAATCTGTCCGCCCAGTTGACTGATGTTTGATTTAACGACATCCATGCCGACCCCGCGTCCGGAAACATCGGTTATTTTCTCGGCGGTGGAAAGGCTTGGAAGCAGAATCAGAGACATCTTCTCTTTGCGGGACATCGATTTATGCTGCTCGGGCGTAATCATTCCTTTTTCGAGGGCCTTGTTGGCAATCTTTTCCGCATCGAGCCCGCTGCCGTCATCGGTAATTTCAAGATTGACCTGGCCGGCCTCATGATAGGCTTTCAGTTCAATCCTGCCGGCTCTGGGTTTGCCGAGGGCGGCTCGGACTTCCGGTTTTTCAATGCCATGGTCAGCTGAGTTCCTGATCAGGTGGGTTAAGGGATCATTAAGCCCTTCGACAATGGTTTTGTCGAGTTCAACCTCTTTGCCGGTGATTAACAGGTTGATCTCTTTGCCGAGTTTCTGGGCGATATCACGGACCACGCGTGGGAATTTGTTGAGAATACTGCCGATCGGCTGCATGCGGGTCATCATGATGGCTTCCTGCAGTTCGGAAGTGACCAGATTGATGCGCTGCCCGGAAAGTTTGATTCCGTGCTGATCCTGCTGATTGATGGCCTGAAGTAACTGGTTGCGGGAGAGCACCATTTCGCCGGCCAGGGTCATAAGGCTTTCGAGAAGGGCCACATTGACCCGCAGACTTGAAGTGGTTTCATTCTTAGTCTGAGCGGCGTTTTCCCGAGAATTTTCGGACGCAGGGGGCACTTTTGAGATCGCATCAGGTTCGCTGCGCCGGACCGCATTTGCCGGCGCAGGGGGTTCGGTCAGCGTGCCGCGGGATGGCGCCGGAGGCGCTGTGGGAAGTTTTGGCGTTGCCGTCGACGTCAGAGGGCTGGCTTGGGCTGCGCTTGGTGGGCCTGGTTTCTCTGTCGGTATCTTGAGGCTGGGTTTAATTTCCATGCCGTCATTGCCGATCAGAAGAACCTTGTTTTCAGGCAGCTCGAGGAAGTCCGGCGCGACCACCGGTTCGATGATTGTACTGATGAGCATGTAAAAAGGAATGCTATTGATGGGAGCGTCGTCAAGGGTTCCGACCTGTTCGATGTCGATCAGGCTTTCGATGATGGTGCCCAGGTTCATGGCGTTTTTGATGATTTCCATCGGGGTTTTGCCATGCTGGTAAACATCGTGAATCAGGTCGTATTCCAGCAGATAAAGGGTCTGGGCATTTTTTTTCGCCTGAGCCAGGTCGATTTCGGGA
Organism: Pseudomonadota bacterium; assembly: GCA_011049115.1. NCBI lineage: Bacteria > Pseudomonadati > Pseudomonadota > Pseudomonadota bacterium. The sequence goes on along the minus strand of DSCM01000133.1, from coordinate 40,745 downwards.
ACTTCAAAGATCAGCGTGCCGTCGCTCTTGCGGATCGGGATCAGGTTGGAGAGGCTTTGTTGTTGACCCGGAGCCAGATGCTCCGTCGTCAGGTTGATCAGAGCCGCGATGAATGCATCGACGTTTTCCTCGTTGCTGGTGGTCGAATTGTTAATCAGATCACGCAGTTTATCAAATGCATTCAGCAGGATGTTGATGGTTTCCGGATTTGGGACGATCTCCCGGTTACGCATCATGTCGAGAACGTTCTCAATCTTATGCGCCAGTTCCTTGATGGTCTCCAGAGCCAGGAAACCAGCGCCGCCTTTCAGGGAATGAGCCGCCCGGAAAACCCGGTTGACAACCTCTTCATCGATATCGGCACCGCCTTCTTCAAGGGTCAGAAGATCTTGTTCGATATCGGCAAGATGTTCAAGGCTTTCGCTGATATATTCCTGTAAGGTTTCATCGTCGATAAAATTTGAAATTGACATGGGGTTCCTCAACGTCGGTTAATGGGGCTCCGGGCTTCTGGCCGGTCTCAGACAATGGTCAAAATACGGTCGAGACGCATGATCTGGAAAATCTCTCTAAGATTTTCGCTGACATTGCTTAACTGCAATGAGCCGCCATTTATTTTGAGGGTATTATAGGTGGCCACCAGACAGCCGATCCCCATCGAATCGATGATCAGCGTGTTTTTAAAGTCAATGTTAAAGGAGCGATTGCCGGCGTCTATCTTCTCGCGCAGGATTGCCCTGAGATCATTCAGGGTTTCACTGGTCAAGTCGCCGGACAGTAAGATTGTGACCTGGTCATCTTGCTGGTTGACTTTCATGGTTGGTTCTCCAAACTTGCCTTCGTGAAAATTGTGGGAAATAAATAGCTGTTTGAGCTTGTCAGGAGGCTTCGGAAAATTCTTTTACCTTCGTAGAGGTTCATTACAATATTTCAGGCCTGATTACAAGCGGATTGGCTGCAAAACGGATCTTTTTTGTTTTTCACGCTGAGCCTTAGAACCTTTAGCAAATTGTTATCGGTTTGAAAAACAATCTCGCCGGTTGCGGAATGCGGGGCCCGAACCCGCATTCGTAAGCGATCATCCCTTGAAGACTTTTACAGGGCTTTGGGTGATTTGTCGACTTGGGAGTACGGAGATTTACTAAAGGCTTGACAATGAGTGGTGATTTACAGTAGGGATTTGCATCTTTCAGGCCTTTGCTTTCGAGGTCTTGGACTCTCGGGAACATGGGGCAAGCTCTTTTTATCTGTTAACTTCAATTAGATTGCAGGCAAGGAATAGAGCAATGAAGCCATATACAAGTGAAAATTTGAGGAATGTCGCAATTATCGCTCATGGTGGTGCCGGTAAGACCTCTTTGGCTGAGGCCATGCTGTTTAACAGTGGCAGCACGGCTCGTCTGGGGAGTGTTGATAATGGTACGTCGGTGCTTGATTCCGAACCGGAGGAAATAAAACGGAAAATAACCCTGAGCAGCGCCGTTCATCATCTGGATTGGCAGCGTTGCCATGTCAATGTTATCGATACGCCCGGTTATGCCAATTTTATCGTCGATACCAAGGCTTGCCTGAGAATCTCAGGCGGGGCGGTGGTGATTGTCAGCGCGATTTCCGGAGTCAAGGTGCAGACTGAGGCGGTGTGGAAATACGCGGACGAATTTGAGGTTCCACGCGTGGTTTTTATCAATAAGCTGGATCGTGAGCGGGCCGATTTTGCTCGGGCCGTGGGCGAAATGGAAGCGGTTTTCAAATGCCACCCTTTGGTTCTGCAGCTGCCTCTCGGCAAGGAAGAAGAATTTGTCGGCGTGGTTGATCTGGTTACCATGAAGGCTTTGCGTTACAGTAACGATCAAAGCGGTAAATATACGGTTGAGGAAATCCCTGAGCATCTTCGGCAATCGGCCGAAGCGGCGCGTGAAGAGATGATAGAACGGGCCGTTGAAGCCGATGATGAGCTTATGGAAAAATATCTCGGAGGGGAAGAAATAAAAGAAGAAGATATCCGTCGAGCAACTCACGAAGGTGCCATGACGGGTAAATTCGTTCCGGTGGTCTGTGGCTCGGCGATGAAGAATATCGGTGTCCAGCCGCTGCTGGATTTGATTTGCAGCTGTCTGCCTTCTCCTCTGGAACGGCCGACCCAGATCGCGGAGAATCTGGTCAGCGGATCCGCCGAGGATCTGGTGCCGAGTCCTGAGGCTCCTTTCGTCGCCCTGGTTTTTAAAACCATCGTCGATCCCTTTACCGGGCAGTTGTCTGTTTTCAGGGTTTACAGTGGAACCCTGGCGTCCGATTCGAGCTGTCTCAACAGTACGCATGATCGTCGGGAACGTATTGGACAGCTGCTTAAACTTGAGGGCAATAAACAGGTTCCGATCGAAAAATGTATTCCCGGTGATATCGTCGCGGTGGCCAAATTGAAGGAAACTTCAACCTGGGATACCTTGTGCAGCGAAAAATTCCCGCTGCGCCTGAAAGGACTGGCCCTCCCGGCCCCAGTGATTTCTTTTTCCCTACGGCCGAAAAGTAAGGGCGATGAAGGAAAACTGGGCAGCGCCCTGCAACGGCTGATGGCTGAGGACCCCACGATTCATCTCGAACGTAACGACCAGACGAAAGAGCTCGTAATCTCCGGAATGGGTCAGGTTCACATTGAGGTGACGGTTGACCGCATCAAGCGTAAATTCGGGGTTGACGTGGAACTGGATGCTCCCAGGGTTCCCTATAAGGAAACCATTCGCGGCACGGTTTCGCTGCAGGGTCGCCATAAAAAACAGTCCGGTGGTCGGGGACAGTTCGGCGATGTCTGGCTTAAGATTGAACCCTTGCCCAAAGGGGGAGGATTTGAGTTTTCCAACGATATCGTCGGGGGCGTGGTCCCGCGGCAGTATATTCCGGCGGTTGAAAAAGGGGTGCAGGAGGCTATGGCCGGAGGGGTGCTGGCCGGTTATCCGGTGGTTGACGTCAAGGTTTCTCTTTATGACGGATCCTACCATACGGTTGATTCCTCGGAGATGGCCTTTAAGATCGCCGGGTCTATGGCCTTTAAAAAAGGGGTGGCCGAGGCCAAACCGGTTCTACTGGAGCCTATCATGCTGATGGAGATCAATGTTCCCAATGAATACATGGGGGATATCATCGGTGATCTGAACAGCCGCCGGGGTAAGGTCAATGGGGTGGAACCCATGGCCAACAGCCAGCTGATCAAAGCCCAGGTGCCGATGTCGGAGGTTTTGAAATATGCCCCGGATCTGCGTTCCATGACCGGCGGGCGGGGGATGTTCACCATGGAATTCTCTCATTATGAAGAACTGCCTAGTCATCTGACGGCTAAGATTGTCGAGGAAGCCAAACATCTTAAGGAAGAGCACTGATCGTGAATCGAGATGGTAAAAAGTAAAAAAAAGCAACAGGCCGCAAGAGGTTTGGACCACTGGCTGGAGAATCTTCTGCGTTTTGAAATCGTGGTGGTTCTTTTTGTCTTGATCGGCCTTTATTATTTTCTTTCGTTTTCTCCGGTGCGAATGCCGAAAAAGCCGATTCGCAGTCCGCAGATGGCCTTGGCCGCGCTGCCGACAATAAATCAGGGTGTGAAGCCTTCGCCCATGCCTGGGCCTGACGGGTCGGTTGCGGTGCCGGTCGATTCCCGGGTTGATTTGAAGGCTCAAACGGAAGTCGAGTCGCCTGTCCTTCCAGCTAGCTCGGCGCTGGAGCCGGCGGCGCCAAAAACGGAAACCGGGGTTGGGGCGGTTTCGGAAGCCAGGTCTGGGCTGGCAAGCGTCATGACGGTTGACTCCGCGGTTCCAATTGTCGTGGATCAGGATCCTGTCGAAGCCGGTTGCCCGGTGTTGCCGAAGGTCGAGGTTGCGGCCGGGACAAAGACTCCACCGGCGCCGCCGGCCGCCTCCACCACGCCTTCGTCGGTCTCTTTGCCGGCAGGCGATGGCGTTCCGGAGCGGCCGCTCCAGGTCATTGAAGCCGGCAGTTATGTTTTGCCAGAATCTGCGGATAAAGCCCGATCTGAGCTTGAAAAACTCGGTTTTACAGTGAGAAGCTTCAGGCGGAAATGTCAGACCCCGATGACGAGAATTTATCTGGGCCCGTTTGGCGAGCGGCAGCAGGCGCTCCGGATGATGGCGGCGGCCCGCAAGCTTGGAGACAACCCTTTTCTTGAAATGGAAAAAGGGACCTATCTGGTGGTCGTCGGTTCATTTTATCTGCAGAGCAGTGTGGTGGCTTGGGAAAATATGTATCATGACGCCGGATTAAATCCCCAGGTCCGCAAGGAAAATTTGATGTTGCCGCAGACCGTCCTGGCGCTTGACCCTCTTCGGTCTCAAGACGATTTGCCGAAGGTTCTTGATCGGATCAGGGCTGCCGGCTTTAATGATGCCCGACTGGTTTCCTCCCCGTAACTGTAGTAATAATCAATAATCTTTTTGCCGGACAGTATGATCAGAGCGAATGATATTATTGAGAAGGTAGCCGACTATTATCCGGCGGCAGATTTCGATACCATTCGCAAAGCTTACGCATACAGCGCCTACGCCCACCGTAATCAGCTTCGCCTCTCCGGTGAACCCTATATGATTCATCCCATAGAGGTCGCCAGCATACTGGCCGATATGAAAATGGATGTGGCCAGTATCGCAGCCGGCCTGCTTCATGACACCCTCGAAGATGATCCCTTGACCTCGGTTGAAGAACTCAGCCTGCGTTTCGGCGACGAGATTACCTCGCTGATTGAAGGCCTGACCAAGATCAGCAAGATTAAATTTAAAAGTTCCCGTGAGCACCAGGCCGAGAACTATCGGAAGATGATCCTTGCCATGGTCAAGGATATCCGGGTGCTGATTATTAAGCTGGTTGACCGTATTCATAATATGCGGACCCTCGAATTTCAGAAACCGGCCCGACAGGAGGTTATCGCTCAGGAAACTCTCGATATCTATGCGCCGCTGGCCAATCGCCTGGGAATTTCCTGGATGAAGCTGGAGCTTGAAGATCTCTCGCTGCGTTATCTGCAGCCGGAAATCTATCGCGAACTCGAGGAAAAGGTCGCCCGTAAGGAGCTGGAAAGCAGGGATTTTATCGATCGGGTGATTAAGTTGCTGCAGCGTAACCTGGATTATCATGGGGTTCAGAACCAGGTTTCGGGTCGGCTTAAACACCTGTTCGGTATTTATCGAAAAATGGTGCAGCGTAATATTGCTTTTGAGCAGATTTACGATACCATTGCTTTTCGGGTCCTGGTTGACGATAAGGCGGAATGTTATAATGTTCTGGGCATTATTCATTCTCTCTGGCGGCCGGTGCCGAGCCGCTTTAAAGATTTTATCAGTATGCCCAAGGCCAATATGTACCAGTCTCTTCATACTACGGTAATCGGTCCCGAAGGACGCCATGTCGAATTTCAGATTCGGACGCATGAAATGCATCAGATCGCGGAAATGGGAATCGCCGCGCACTGGCATTATAAAGAAGGCTACCAGCTTGAGGATCAGGATCGTAAACAGATGGATTGGCTGCGACAGATGATTGAGTGGCAGCAGGATGTTAATAATCCCGGAGAGTTTCTTGATTCGGTTAAGATTGATCTTTTTTCCGAGGCTGTTTATGTGTTCACTCCCGCCGGGGAGGTCAAGGAGCTGCCGAGCGGTTCAACTCCGATTGATCTGGCCTATAGTATCCACAGTAATCTTGGCGATCAATGCAGCGGCGCCAAGGTTAACGGCAAGCTTGTCCCTTTGCGCTATCAGCTGAAAAATGGCGAGATGGTCGAGATTGTCACCTCCAAGCGCCAGCATCCCAGTAAGGATTGGCTGGCTTTTGCCAAAACCGGCAAGGCGCGGGCCAAGATTAAACAATGGGTTAAAAAGGAGGAGGAGAGGCGCAGTATAGAACTGGGTCGAGAACTTTGTGAAAAAGCCTTCTCCCGCGACAAGTTGTCCTTGAATCAGGCTTTAAAGAGCGGCAGAATGCAGGCTGTGGCCACGGAGTTCTCTCTGGGGCATGCCGAGGGACTGCTGGCGGCGGTGGGGCGCGGTAAGATTTCGGCAAAACAGGTGGCGAATCGGATCTTTCCGGATTTGCGCGACAAGCCTGAGCCTAAAAGCAAAAAAGTAGAGACGGAGAACGCCAAGAAAAACGTTCGCGATGGAATCTCCATCAAGGATATCGATGATGTGATGGTGCGTTTTGCCAAATGCTGCAATCCTCTGCCGGGTGATGACGTGGTTGGTTTTATTACGCGAGGGCGAGGCCTGACCATTCATCGGCGCAATTGCCGGCATGTGCATCAGGGTGATTCGGAGCGCTACATGGAGGTTGACTGGAATCTGGAGCGCGCTTCTTATCATTCAGTCAAGATTCGAATCATGTGTGAGGACCTCAAGGGCATGCTGGTGGCTCTGGGAACCGCGATCAGTAGTCAGGAGGCCAATATCGCCAGCGGTTCTCTGAAAACCAGTATCGATCAGAAGGCCATTTGTCTTTTTGAGGTCAAGGTCAGGGATCTGGAACATCTCAAAAAGGTCAAGCAGGCGCTGCGGGCCGTGAAGGGGGTTTATCAGGTGGTGCGGATCAGTTAGCGGTTGCCGCGGTGGCCGGCAACCCGGGATAAACCCAAAAAAACCGGTACCGGATATCCGGTACCGGTTTTGCAGAGGTCGAAATAAGGCTTGGATTATTTAGTGATCGCGCCGGAGCGGATACAACGGGTGCAGGCTTTAATCTTGCGGCTCTGTCCGTCAATCGTGGCCCTGACTTCCTGCAGATTGGGCCGCCAGACTTTTTTGGTTTTATTGTGAGCATGACTAACGTTATTGCCGACAAGCGGTTTTTTACCGCAGATATCACAGACTCTGGCCATCTTTAAATACTCCGTCGAATTGGCTGGTTTATCGTAAATATTAAGAGAACCTCAAGCGCAACGATGCTCTCTGTTTAGTTAAAGCCTCAGTGAGGCTGTGCCCTTTAGCACGAATCAACAATGAAAATCAAGTATGATTTAGATGAGGATTGTCATGGCTGATAAAAAAACGCAAAGTCGCTTTGTTTTTTTAGGGGGAATTCCGGTTTTCGATTACATGATCGAACCTTCTTTGGAGGAGATTCGGGCGGCCGTCAATAATGATATTATCATGATTGACGATAAGATACTGTTGCCTTTGGGAACGGTTTTCTGTTGTCAGGTCGATGGCCGCGAAGCAATGCTGATAGTCAACCCTCTGGCGGCCTGCGAAGTGCAGAAGGTTAATGAAAAATTATACTATACCATGGCTTTTGGTGGTAAGCATGGGGAACGCAAGTCAGCCGATCTGCGGGTTTCGGATCTGCCGTCCCTGCTCAAGGGGCTTAACGCTGTTTATCCTGACGTTATTCGGACGGAAAAGGATCTGCACAAGGTTTTGGTCAAGCGCAAGGCCAAGGTGCAGTTGGGGGGCAATAATCGTAACCTGATTGATGCAATTCGCTGTCTTTACAACTCGGCTGAGCTTAAAGCCGAGAGTTCGGCGATTGAGTTCGAACATCTGTTTTTCTTTGATGTCAAGAATCCCATGTTCAAGCTTGTGAAAAACTTTTATCAGGATAATCAGGTTAAGATCGGCGATATTCCGGAAATGCATGTTGAAAATCTGGTGCCCAGAACGAGCTATGTTTTAACGATCGAGAACGATGAGGGCAAGACTCTGGATCGCATCGTGCTCTCTAACCAGACCAACGAAGAGATCATTCCGGTTGAACGACTGGCGCAACGTTATTTTGATCTTGAGTATAAGCTGCGCAAAGACAGTGAGTTCGTCGACACCAATCTGATTGTTAATTCGCTGACCAACCCGGAGGAACTGCGTCTGGTCTGCAGACTTCTGCATACGGCGTATGCCAGCGCCGTACAGACGTATTTCTGCCCGACCAAAACTTTGTTCCGCTGCATGGACGAGCTGGTTGCTTCGCGTTACTATACTTCGCGTCAGGAACGTTTTTTCAACAGCCGTGAGGAACTTATTCATGATGCGATAATTCCATTTATTCAGTACCTGATTTTAAATACCGATGAATTGTTGCTTATGGACAGCGTGGTTCGGCGGCGAGGGATTGATTTGACCTGCAGTCAACTTGTGCGCCAGATGAATCAAGGTAAAAAGGGAGAGAATAATAAGGGCGGTCGTTTGCTGTTGACCGAGGGTAGCAAAGGGGTTCGTTATACCGAGCGCCTGACTCCGGCACGGGCTCAGCTTTATTGGCGGAAGGCCCGCATGCCTGAAGACACGATTTTTCGCATGCGTTATGCCGATCGCCGGATTATCTGCGGGGATGATTTTGTCGATGAGTTGGTGTCAACCCTGGGCGCCGGGGATACCTTCGCCGGAATTTTCATTGCCTTGAAAGCGATTGGCTGGGACAGCGGGCATGCCCTGCGAGCCGCCACCCTGGGAGCCCAGTTCTTTATTCGCACCCGGCAGAGGCCTCGCATCAAAGATCTGATCGCCGAGAATGAACGCCATATCATGATGGGCACGGAAACCGAATTGCGGGATATAATTTCCCATCATCTTCATGAGAGTGGAGATCCGACCCGGTACGGCACGATTACCGATACGATTATCACCATCAATACCACGCAGGTTCACCATCCTTTTGCTGAAATTCTCAGGCTGGCCCAAGAGATAGTTGCCCGCAAGAAAAGGGCTGACGGTGCTGCTGCGACCGGAAGATTTGACGCCAAAATTTAAAGAGCGTGAAGAATCTTTTGTTTAAAGATTCTTCACGCTCTTTAAGAAAGACGGCACTTTTAGGGGTTATTTTTTTAACTTCCAGGGACTCAGGTCGTTGTCCGCGAACTTTTGGGGCAGATTGAAATCTCCGGCGGCGACCGCGAGTTTGACCAGACGGGAGCTTTCCTCCATGCCCAGCTCGTTCATCAGGGTCAGGGGACCCTTGGGCCAGGCCAGAGAAGTGATGATGCCGAGCTCCAGATCGTCGGGGCTTACCACCTCGTGTTCAATCAAATGGGTGGAAATGGCAAAAATGGCTCCCAGAAGTCGTTCCCTGACCTCGGTCCGGGCGGCCGAATCTTCGATGATCACGCCGGATTCAATATCCCAGGGACGACCGCTTTCAAACTGACTCTTCAGTTGGGGGCACATCGCGGGATAGCCGGTATCTGCCGCGCGCAGGTATGCGGCCATGGAAACACCGGCATGGTAGCAGGTGCCGAGACCCGCTCCGTTCTGGACCCACATGATGCCGAATTTAAGCCCCAGAGTTTCCTGGGAAATGCTTTCGAGGCTGATGGCATTGAATTTATCCCCATGGAAACTGTCGAGAACGACATAGCTGGCGATAAAAACGGGATTGACGGCAAATCCCGGAAAATCTTTAACCGTGATGGCCACTTTACGGTTTCTGCGAGCAAATTCCATTAGGGCGTGATAGGTGTCGTCGCTGGTTTTCTTCTGTCGGATGACTTCGACTAAACGGTTGATATTGGCCGGAAAGAAATAATGCAGGCCGGCGGTGCGACCCGGATTGTCGACTTTGGCCATGAGCTTTTCAATCAGAAAGGTTGAAGTGTTGCTGACGAGGATGGCGTCTTGGCGGCAGGCCTTGGAGAGCTCGGTAAAAACCTCGATTTTAAGATCCATTTTTTCGATTGCCGCTTCAATGACAAGATCACATTCCCGCAGTCCCGAGTAAAGACTGGTGCCGCTTATCCGGCCACTCAGTTCATCCATCTCGCCCTGGCTCATCTTGCCTTGGGCCACTCTCTTGCTCAATGGTTTGGTCACCCAGCGCTCAAACATGGCGGCGACTAGTTCATCATTGAGTTCCTTGTAAATAACCTGATAGCCGGCTCCGGCGGCATTCAGGGCGATGGCGGCGCCCATGACGCCGAAACCAACCACGCCCACGGTTTTGATCTCACTCATGGTCTGATTTCTCCTTGGCAAACCTCGTTGCTGATTTGATCCCCGCCGGCTCTGGAAAACCGTTTTTTTATTAGAAACGGAAGTCGGCGCGGGGGTTGTTGAACTTCATTATTTATTTATTCCCGCCGATTTTCCCGGTTGACGGCGATTTTATAACGCATGTTTAACCTTGCATAATCAAAGAAGGCTTACCAGAATGAATAAAAAAACACAATATTATTTTGCCCGAAATTTCCGGCTTGATTAATGGGAAAAAAAGTCGTATGTATATAAAAATATTGTTTCGAGGATGTCTTCCTTGAAATCGATATATTATCGATGTGGTAATATACTTTTGAAATGGTGTCGTCTGCGGTCTGCAAATTATATTCCAGGTTGGTTTGTCTCGAAGGAGTTTTAAACTCTTCAAGCTGTCGGCATTGAAAAATCAGCGTGGATTTAAGCGCTCAACATGGAGGACGAGAGGATGGCGGGAATAAACAAGGTTATTCTGGTCGGGCATCTGGGCGGTGATCCCGAAATGAAATATGGGAGTAGCGGTAACCCCTTTACGATTTTCACCCTGGCTACGACCGACAGCTGGGTTAAGGACGGGCAAAAGGAGGAAAGAACCGAATGGCACCGCATTATCGCTTTCGGCAAGCTGGCTGAAATCTGCGCCAAATGGCTTCATAAAGGTAAACAGATTTATCTGGAAGGAAGATTACAGACCCGTTCCTGGGAACAGGATGGGGTTAAACGCTGGACTACGGAAATCGTGGCCGGCACCATGCAGATGTTGGGGGGGCGGGACGGCGGTCAGTCGGCCGGTGGCGGCCAAGGTGGAGCTTTTGCCGGTGGCGGGAGCGGTGGTTTCGGTTCCGGGGGTCAGTCGAGTGCGGAAAATTCAGCACCTTATGGTCATTCTTCAATTCCCGACAACGGTCCTGATGATATTCCTTTCTGATTCAGAGTCCGAACGAACTTCGAATCGGGTAGTGGCGGCCACGGAGTGATATGAAAAAGATCATGCAGGAACGGCTGGTTATATAAGCTGGTTGCTCAAGCAAAGTGCCCCTCTCTTTTAAGAAGGGGCACTTTGCTTTTTTGCGAAAAGGCGAGGACATGGCCTTTCTCGGCGAAAGATAAGGAAAGGCATGGATAAGGCAGGTTGCGGTTTAGCTTACCGGAGGTTCAATCAATGCCGAATTTTTATCAGAAACCATATATTGTTAGAACCTTGGCGCCTTTCGCGGTGGATGGTCTGGCTATTCCCTATGCCGAATTCGTTCCCAAGCTTTATAACCTCTGCATGACCCTGGGGTTCAGGAAAGGTTACATCATGCCTTCCCGGGCCTTTTGCTCCGATGAAAATCAGGGCTGGCCGATTATTCTGTTGACCAAGCATTTCGGCACCTTTCCTTTTAATCATGGCCGGGTGGGCGGCATCGTCGCGATTGACCGCCATGGTCCGCATGCCCATCATGGCGAGGATTCATTGATCGTGCAGGCCAGCCATGTGGGCTATGACCCGCATACCGGTGCTTACGGAAAATGGGTGCGCCCCAAAATGAAAGGTTCGTGCAGCTCCAACTCCTGCGGCAAGATCACGCATGTGATCACGCCCTATCTCGAACAATATCATTTTGCCCGAAATCGCATCTTTCTCCGGCGGGAAGATGCGGGGCGGCACCTGATAACCGTTAAGAATTCATTTGTCGATTTCCCCTTGCATCCGGTGAAAAGCGGCCTGGTCCTGCGGTTGGAGAACATCGCCAGAATTGACGCGGCCGGTCGGATCAATCCGATAGCGGCCCTTTCCACGAGCCAGACTTACGAGGTTTCCGAATCCTTTCGCCGGCGTCTTGAGATCGCAGGTTATGTGTGGAAGGGGGGAGAGGGGGAAGCGATCGGTGAATATCTGTATGATGACCTTTTCTTTTTTCAGGAAGCTTTCCATGAAACCGATGAGTCTATCCTGCTGGAAAGATCTCTGATCGAGTTCATGCCCACGATCGTCACCGCTCCCAACCCGGCGTTGAGAGCGGCCAAGATCAATATCCAGCTTGAGTTTGCCCGGACGGTGGAGTCCATTCGTCGGGGGAATGAGTATGCCGATAAAAATCTGCTTTATGTGGCGGGTCTCAACGTAGACATCTCCGAGTATCAGGGGTTTCCGGCAACCACCTATTTTGTTCCCTGGGCCGCCCATATTCAACTGAAGGACGGCACTCCGGAAGCCTATGCTCATCCGCTGGAGCAGAGTCGTTTGTTTAACCTGTTGCAGGAACAGGCTAGTGAAAACCCGGATCAGACGGATTTGAAAGAGCAGATCGGCAGAATGCTGGCCGCTCCCCGTTTTGATATCCGTTCCCCGAAGTAAGAGCTGATTTTTATTGCCCGATATCCGCGGAGTAAAAAAATGGTTATTTTTTTCAAGGAGTTTCATTGATGAATTTGTCGGTTCAGGACATCGCGCAACTGCTTAACGTCTCCGAGGACACGATTCATCGGTGGATTAAAAAGTCAATCATTCCATCTCGCAAAATCAACGAGCAATATCGTTTTGTGCGCAGCGAGATTCTGGAATGGGCCAACGCCCGGCATATGAAGTTGGCGCCGGATAGCTTTCTGGAGAAAGGACGCAACGGTTCGACGGTTCTGCCCTCTTTGGTGGAGGCGATTAGTCACGGAGGCGTAATCTATCAACTGCCCGGCAACGATTCGGCGTCGGTGCTGCGGTCGATGGTCGCCCTCCTAAATTTGCCCGAAACGGTCGACCGTGAGTTCCTTTATCAAGTGCTTCTGGCGCGGGAAAGTCTGGGTTCAACCGGTTTCGGGGGGGGAGTCGCCATCCCCCATGTGCGCAATCCCGTGGTCTTGAACGTCGCAAAGCCTTCGGTAACCCTTTGTTTTTTAGAAAAACCCATAGATTTCCAGGCTCTGGATGGAAAGCCCGTAAACGTCCTGTTTACCCTGATCAGTACGACGACGCGAGTTCATTTGCATTTATTGTCAAGAATCAGTTATGTTTTACACAATCAACGTCTGCAGGATGCCTTACATGAAAAAGCATCGCAACAAGAGCTGCTGGCCCTGCTGACTCTGATTGAAGGTGAAATTCCAGCGCGAAATTGAATCGATAGACCAAGGAACCGCGAGTGAATTTTTTTTTGCTGAATCTGGCCCTGATTCTGGTGGCCGGTAGTGGGGTGCCCGGGCTTTTTCTGCCGCGGACTTCGGTCTGGGGGGAGCGGAGCGCGGTTTTCCTGCTGGGACTTGGAGCCTTGTCCGGTTTGATCGGCAGCGGTCGGGTTTTTTTCCTGTCGGCTTTTTCGACCGCTCACGCTTTCCCATGGCCGCCCGCCGGCGGTTCCTGTCTGGGGCTTGACGCTCTGAGCGCCTTTTTCCTGGTGCCGATTTTTGTGATGGGTTTTCTGGGAGCGGTCTTTGGTCTGGGGTATTGGCCGCAGCAGAAAAACCAACACAACGCTTCCGGGTTGCGTTGCTTCTGGGGCACTTTGCTGGCGGGGATGGCCTTGTTGGTGGTCAGTACGCATGCTCTGGCTTTTCTGCTGGGCTGGGAGGTGATGGCGCTTTCGGCCTTTTTTCTGGTTACGACGGAAGACGAGCTTGAAGAATGTCGAAAGAGCGGCCTGGTTTATCTGCTGGCCACTCATTTCGGGACCCTGGTGCTTTTCGGCTTGTTTATTTTCTGGCGACATCTGACTGGATCATTTGCTTTTTTTTCCCCGGCGCTCGGGAGCGTCTCGAGGTTGCAGAGCCATATCCTGTTTTTTCTGGCTTTTGTCGGTTTTGGTCTGAAAGCTGGAATCATGCCGCTGCATTTCTGGTTGCCCGGTGCGCACGCGAACGCGCCCAGTCATGTGTCGGCGGTCTTGTCCGGAGTCATGCTGAAAATCGGGCTTTACGGCTTGATTCGCATCCTTTCCCTGCTGCCTGATCCTCCGGCCTTATGGGGTTGGTTCATTCTGGCGGCCGGAGCCCTGAGCGGTTTATTGGGGGTTATCTTTGCCTTGGCTCAGCATGACCTGAAGCGCCTGCTGGCGTATCACAGCGTTGAAAATATCGGCATTATCTTGCTGGGTCTGGGACTGGCCATGCTCGGCCGCAGCTATGGCCGGCCGGAATGGATTATGCTGGGAATGGCCGGCTGTCTGTTGCACATCTGGAACCACAGTCTTTTTAAATCGTTGCTGTTTCTGGGGTCAGGAGCGATTGTTCACGCGACTCATACCCGCCGCATCGATCAGCTGGGGGGGCTTGCGCAACGCCTGCCCTGGACGGCGGTTCTCTTTCTGATCGGGGCCGTGGCTATCTGCGGTCTGCCGCCTTTGAATGGTTTTGTCAGTGAGTTTTTTGTTTATCTGGGGGTTTTTAAAACCTTTATGGTTCCGGGAAATTCTGGTTTGATGGTGGGGGTCGCAGCTCCGGTTCTGGCCATGATCGGGGCCTTGGCCATAGCTTGTTTCGTCAAGGTCTATGGCGCGGTTTTTCTGGGGACGCCGCGCAGTCCGGCGGCGGCGTCGGCCCCTGAAGCGCCCGGCGTCATGCTTGCTTCCATGCTGGTTCTGGCCGGATTATGTCTGGTTCTGGGCCTGGCGCCGGGGCTGATGGTTCCGGTGCTTGAGCAGGCTATCGCCGCCTGGTTGCCGGTTTCGTTGTCGACCTACAGTCCGACCCTGGCGGGCTTGATTCCCTTTTCCGCCATCAGTTGGTCGGCGTTTCTTCTGCTGAGCCTGGTTTTACTTCCGGTTCTTTGCTTTCGCCGTTGTCGCAAGCCGTGGTCGCGGCGCAAAGTGGTCACCTGGGATTGTGGTTACGCCGCGCCGACGGCCAGGATGCAATACACGGCCTCATCGTTTGCCCGGACTTTACTGGGCTTGTTCGTCTGGGTTCTCAAACCTGAAGTCAGGGGGCCTGAAATCAGAGGCGTAATGCCGGAGAGAAGCCGTCTGCATAGCCATGTCGCCGAGCTGGTTCTGGATCGGGCGCTGATTCCGGGTTTCTGTCGGCTCAAAAGGCAGCTGCGCTGGTTTTATCGTTTCCAGCAGGGACAGACGCGTCTCTATGTTCTGTATGTCGTCGTGGCCGTTTTACTCATGCTGACGACCCTGCTTCCTTTTGCCGAGATCTTCGCCGGCCTGCTTTAAGAGCGAAGAATCAGATAGGTGCTTTCTTTATGCCGGACGCGAATGTGTCCGGTTTTCTGCGTTTGGTTTACGGTCATCAGACGCCTGGGGTAAGCAAAAGAAAAAATGTCAGCCGGCCTGCATGGGGTTGGTTAATTCTGTAGATTTTGTTGAGAGGTTTAAAAAAAGATGGAAGGGCTTGGGTTGGTGTTTTGGGGTCTGGGGTTGTTGCTTTTCAGCGGTTTACCGGCGAGTCTGTTGCCGCTCGGACCGACGGCGGGGCAGCGTTTGACAGTGAGTCTGCTGCTGACCGGAAGCCTGTTGGGCATCCTGAGTACGGGATGGTCTTGGTGCGGTACCGAGGTTTCGGTCCTGTCCTTGCCCTGGTGTTTGCCCTGGGGAAGCTTTACCGTGGCCGTCGCTGCGCTCAGCGCTTTCTTCCTGAGCTTGATTTTCACGATTGCCGCACTTGGTTCAGTCTATAGCCTGAGCTACTGGAAACAGCTTGAGCATCCGGAAAATGGAAAGAAACTGGGGATCTTCTACGGCTTGCTGGCCGGGAGCATGGCTTTGGTCGTGATTGCCCGGGATGGCGTTCTTTTTCTGCTGGTCTGGGAGGTTATGGCCGTTTCGGCCTATTTTGCCGCCACGATTGAGGATGATCTTCTCGAGGTTCGGCAGGCCGGCGGATTTATCTGGTCGCCACTCATGTCGGCACCTTGTTACTGATCGCCATGTTTTCTCTCTGGCACCAGGCCACGGGTTCATTTTCCCTGCTGGTGGCCCCGGCGACGGTGCCGTTGTTCGGCGCGGGCTTGATTTTTGTTCTGGTGCTTCTGGGTTTCGCCTGTAAGGCCGGTCTCATGCCCTTGCATGTTTGGCTGCCGGAAGCCCATGCCAACGCCCCCAGTCATGTGTCGGCCCTGATGTCCGGAGTAATGCTGAAAATGGGTATTTACGGCCTGCTGCGAATCTCCAGTCTGTTTTCCTGTGGCGCTTCCTGGTGGGGTATCCTGTTGCTGGTTACCGGGGGGCTGAGTGGTTTATTCGCCATTGTTTTCGCTTTAAGTCAACGTGATCTGAAAAGGGCGCTGGCTTACAGCAGCATTGAAAACGTCGGTATTATAACCATGGGGGTGGGGCTGCCCTGCTGGGCCGGACCTGTGCCCGCCCGGGACTGGTGCTCCTGGGAATGAGTGGTGCCCTGCTCCATGTCTGGAATCATGGATTGTTCAAGGCCCTGCTCTTTTTCAATGCCGGGGCGATTATTCATGCCGGGCACACTCGCGATCTCGAACAAATGGGGGGCGCTAAAAAAATGCCGGTGAGCGCGGCTCTTTTTCTGGTTGGGGCACTGGCCATCTGCGCCTTGCCGCCGCTTAACGGTTTTGTCGGCGAATGGTTTATTTATCTGGGTTTGTTTAAAACCCTCGCGACGAAAACGCCGGAAGCGAGTTTGGCCCTGGCGGGTGCCGGTGCCGTGGCCCTGGCCACGATCGGCGCTCTGGCGGCGGTCGTCACCTTTGTCAAACTCTATGGCGCCATTTTCCTGGGCGTTCCACGCTCGTCGGCTTCCGCGGCGGCGCATGATCCCGAAATCAGCATGCTGGCGCCTATGTTTTTATTGGCGGGCGGTTGTTTTTTCATCGGCCTGCTGCCGATGGCGGTGTCGCCTTTGTTTGAGAAAGCCGTGCGTTGCTGGATGCCCCTGCTCGATCCGGCCCAGAAGCTTGCCCTTTTGGCCTCACCTTCAGGACTGGCCTCTTGTAACGGTATAAGTTTGATCGCTTTGCTTGTGGCGGGGGCCTGGTATCTGCGCGCGCGGAAGAAAAAAATAGTGGGCTCGGGGCCGACCTGGGATTGTGGTTATTCGCAACCTGCGGCAAAAATGCAGTACACGGGGACTTCGTTTACCCAGCCGCTTAGCAAACTTTTCGGTTTTGTCTTATGGCCCATGATTCGTTTTCCCGCGCTGACCTTTTCACCTTTTCCGCAAAAAACTGAATTTCAGGAAGTCATGCCGGACACCGTCTTGGACAGACTGGTTTTGCCGGCATTTAAAATGGCAAGTCGAGTTGTGCCCAAGATCTACATCCTTCAGCATGGCTGGACGCATATCTATGTTCTCTACGTCCTGTTGATGACTTTGGGCCTCTTTATCTTCGGCGGCGTGGGAGGTGGTTTATGATCAATCTGCCGGTGCATCTGTTTCTCTTGTTGGTTTTACCGCCAATTTTACTGGGAGTGGTCAATAAAACTAAAGCTTTTTTGGCCGGACGTAAAGGCGCTCCTTTTTTTCAGTTTTACTATGATCTTTTCAAGCTTATGCGTAAGGGTTTGGTTCTGAGCGGAACCACCACCTGGGTTTTTCAGGCCGGCCCGATTATCACGCTGATCGCGGTGCTGGCCGCCGCCGTCCTGATTCCGCTCGGCAGTTCTCCGGCCCTGGTCTCCTTTACCGGGGATTTTCTCCTGTTTGCCTACCTTTTCGGCCTGGCCCGGTTTTTTACGACCGCCGCCGCCCTGGATACCGGTTCAGCCTTTGAAGGTATGGGGGCTTCCCGTGAGGTGACGTTCGCGGTCCTGACCGAGCCCGCGATGTTTTTTGCTTTTTTGGTGCTGGCCAAACTTTC
Organism: Pseudomonadota bacterium; assembly: GCA_011049115.1. Lineage (NCBI taxonomy): Bacteria > Pseudomonadati > Pseudomonadota > Pseudomonadota bacterium. Next base: position 23,048 of record DSCM01000133.1, on the reverse strand, counting down.
CGGCTCACTTTCTCTTGCCGGCATGCTGCACGATCCAGAGGTTTCTCTTTTTCATCGGGGCAGTGCGGCTTCAATCGTCATGATCGCCCTGGGTTTTTATATTGTCTTCCTGGCCGAGAACAGCCGTATTCCGGTGGATGACCCCAATACCCATCTTGAATTGACCATGATCCATGAAGTTATGGTGCTTGATCACAGTGGGCCTCTGCTGGGCCTGATTGAATATGCCTCGTCGTTAAAGTTCATGGTTCTCGGTTCCGTTTTTCTTAATCTCGTGCTGCCGGCAGCTTCCGGAAAAATCTGGCTGGACTGGCTGATCTTTATCACCGGTTTGCTTGGGCTTGCGGTTTCGGTCGGGGTTATCGAATCGATCATGGCCCGCCTGCGGATGTCGAGAGTGCCGTCCTTATTGATCGTCTCCGTTCTTTTATGCGGTTCGGCCTTTGTGGTTTTGTTGAGGTGATTTGATGGATCAGTTAATGAATGCGATTTTCATGCTCATTCTGGCGCTTAATCTTTTTGCCCTCGGCAACGCGAGCATCATTTCGGTGATTCGCATCGTGGCTTTACAGGGGGTGCTGATGGGGTTTTTACCTCTGTTCATCCATTCGCATCTCTCCTTTGCCACAATTCTGGCTTCACTGGCGGCCATTTCCCTGAAGGGGATCGTTATTCCCGCAATTATGATCAAAGCTCTGCGCGATGTGCAGATCAAACGGGAAGTTGAACCCATTATCGGTTTGCTGCCGTCGACGATCATCGGCGCCCTGGTGACGGCGGCGGTATTTCTGATCTGCGGGCGCGGGCAGGTGCCGGGACAGTCTGAGTCGCTTATTATTCCAACCGCGATCACGGTCGTCCTGGTGGGGTTTATTCTGTTGACGACCAGGCTGAAATCATTGACTCAGGTGCTGGGTTATCTGGTGCTGGAAAACGGCATCTATATGTTCAGCCTGCTGCTGATGGAGGCGATTCCACTGGTCGTGGAAATGGGGATGCTGCTCGACCTTTTTGTCAGTATTTTCATTGTTTCAATCATTACCAACCAAATCAATCGCACGTTTTCCTCTTTGGATACGCGCCATCTTTCTTCTCTTAAGGAGTAATTTCATGGCCCTGGCCCTGATTCTGTTACCTCTGGCCATGGCCGCTTTGGCCATGGTGGTGACCAGTAATTACTGGCGTCCCTGGCTCATGCCGGTGACGGCCTTGGCGCATACCGCCGGTACTGTTTTGGTGCTTATTTTCCCTCAGTGGGGAAGCCGGACGCCCTGGCTCGTGCTGGATCCGGTCGGAGCGATCATTCTGCTGACCATAACCCTGCTGTATCTGTTCTCGTCTTTTTACACGGTGGGCTATCTTAAATTCAGACAGGAACGGCCCAATCGCATCTTTGTTGCTTGTCTGCTGGCTTTTCTCGGGCTGATAACCCTGGTTGCCTGGGCTCACCATCTCGGACTCTTATGGGTGGCGATCGAGGGCACCACCCTGGTTACGGCTCCCCTGATCTATTTCAATCATACCCCGCGCAGTATCGAAGCCACCTGGAAATATCTGCTGGTCGGATCCGTGGGTATCGCGCTGGCCCTGTTGGGAACCTTTTTCCTGGCCTATTCCTCCCTGCAGGGAGGAATGGAAGCGACTCTGGGTTTTACCGAGCTGCTTGAGAACGGACCGGGCTTGGCGAAACCCTGGTTGCGAGCCGCGTTCATCCTGATTCTGGTTGGTTATGGGACGAAGATGGGGCTGGCTCCCATGCACACCTGGAAACCCGATGCCTATGGTGAAGCTTCCGGCGTGGTCGGTTGTATCTTTGCCGGCGGGATTACCAGCGGCGCCTTTCTCGCTTTGCTGCGGATCTATCAGATCGGTCTTGCCGCGGGGGAACAGCAATTTATGGCGAAACTGCTGGTTTTCATGGGCCTGTTTTCCATGGCGGTCGCCGGTATTTTCATGCTCAGCCAGCGTGATTTCAAACGCATGCTGGCCTATTCCAGCGTCGAGCATATGGGGATCCTGGTTCTGGGCCTGGGAATCGGCGGCCCGGCCCTGTTCGGAACCCTGCTGCATATGATCAATAATGCCATGACCAAGGGGGTCTTGTTTCTTTCGGCCGGCAATATTCACCGGGCTTACGCGAGCAAGAATACCGATCAGGTGTGCGGCGCTCTCCGGCGTCTGCCGTTATCTGGGGCTTTGTTTCTGGCCGGTTTCCTGGCGATTACCGGATCGCCTCCCTTCGCTCCCTTTATCAGTGAATTCTCGATTCTTGACGCCGCTTTCAGCACCGGGCGTTTCTGGGCCGGAGGGCTCTTCCTGGTATTTCTGTTCCTGGTCTTTATCGGCATGGGGATCACGGTTTTACGCGTGGTGCAGGGTCGAGTTCCCACGGATGTGATCGGCTCCGGTTACCGGGATGTTTTCCTGACGGCGGCGCCGGTGTTGGCTTTTATGGCAATCGTCTTGCTGCTGGGCCTGTACATTCCGGAATTTCTGCAATCCATGCTCAATAACGCCGTCAGCTTTCTGGAGAATCGAGGATGATGCCCATGTCGACCAAACTTGCGACCATCGCCAACGGTGGGGTTGTTTCTCTGAAGGATATCCCTGGTTTGGCGGTTGATGATTTTATGCAGACCATCAGCGCCGCGGTTGAGCGGGGCCAAAGGGTGAGCGCCCTGTTCGCTGCGCCTTCGCCGTCGGAAGCAAACACGATTCTGTACGTTGTCCTGGCCGATGATGAGGATAATCATCTCTATGTCGGCCGTAGCGAGGTGACGGAAACGAGTTTTCCCTCCCTGGCTTCGAACTGTCACCAGGTTCAGCTCTTTGAGCGGGAAATTGCCGAGCAGTTCGGCCTCAAAGCCCGGTCTCATCCCTGGTTTAAGCCGGTGCGTTACCGCCCATCCTGGACGGGCCGGGATGCCTGGGAGCGGCCGGCGGGTGAACCGATATTGCCGGCGGTCGGTGATTTTTACCGGATTGCCGGGGACCAGGTTCATGAGGTGGCGGTCGGTCCGGTTCATGCCGGCGTTATTGAACCGGGGCATTTTCGTTTTCAATGTCATGGGGAAGAGGTTTTTCATCTGGAGATCGCGCTGGGCTATCAGCATCGTGGGGTGGAAGAAGCTCTGCCCGGTGGACCGAATGCCAGAACCCTGCATTTTATGGAAACCCTGGCCGGCGATACCACGATCGGTCACAGCCTGGCTTATTGTCAGGTGTTTGAAGGTTTTGCCCATATACAAAAACCGGTGCGCGCCCAGGCCCTGCGGGGCATTGCTCTGGAATTTGAGCGGCTGGCCAATCATGTGGGCGATCTCGGCGCCTTGTCGGGAGATGTCGGTTTTTTGCCGACCGCAAGTTATTGCGGTCGCATTCGGGGTGAGTTTTTAAACCTGACCGCCTATCTTTGCGGCAATCGTTTCGGGCGGGGGCTGATTCAACCGGGCGGAGTGGGGTTTGATGTCGACCAGAGTGGGATCGAGGAATTACTGCGCCGGCTGCGCATTCTGAAAAAGGAATCGAGCGAGGCGATTAATCTTTTATGGGAGAATCAGTCGGTGATGGCCCGTTTTGAGGACACCGGTCGTCTGGCCCGGGAGACCGCCGTCGCCCTGGGAATTGTCGGGCCGGCGGCGCGCGCCTGTGGTCTGCCGCGGGATGTGCGCTACGACCATCCCACGGGGATTTATCGTTTCGCGCAGATTCCGATTTCCACTTATGACTCAGGGGATGTTCTGGGGCGGGCCTATGTTCGGTGGCTGGAAATTCAGCAGTCCCTTGCTTTTATCGAGGAACAGTTGAAACATTTGCCCTCCGGCAAGGTGAGGGTTACTTCCGCTCCGCTGCAGGCCGATTCCCTGGCGGTGGCCCTCTGCGAAGGCTGGCGGGGTGAAATTTGCCATGTCGGCATCACCGATGCGGGCGGCAGTTTCGCCCGCTACAAGATCGTCGATCCATCTTTTCACAACTGGTTTGCTCTGGCTCAGGTTTTGCGGCGGCAGGAAATTTCCGATTTTCCCTTGTGCAACAAGAGTTTCAATCTTTCCTATTGTGGGCATGATCTTTAAAAGTTTAAGGATATAAACATGTATCAGGAATTCGTCTCCCGTTTCAAACAGGGCTATCGTACCATCAAGTTTCCGGAAGGGAAGCCTCCGCTGCTGCCGCCGCATTTTCGCGGACGCCTATTGTTTGCCCTGGATAAATGTGAGGCCGGCTGTCGGATTTGTGCGGAGGTTTGTCCGGTGGGAGCGATCGACGTCGAAAACAAAAGCCTGGATATGGGCAAATGTCTTTTCTGCACCGATTGCATGACGGCCTGTCCTCGGGAAGCCATCTCTTTTTCCGAGGATTACCGACTCGCGGTTCGTCGGCGCGAGGATTTGCAGGTCACGGCTGAACAGATGGAAATCCGGTTGGCGACCGAGCTGGATCGGCGTCTGAAAAAGCTTTTCGGCCGCTCCCTGAAACTGCGCCAGGTCAGTGCGGGTGGTTGTAACGCCTGCGAAGCGGATGTGAACGTGTTATGTACGATCGGTTGGGATTTGGGGCGTTTTGGGATTCAGTTCGTGGCCTCTCCCCGGCATGCCGACGGCCTTCTGATTACCGGCCCCGTTACGAAAAACATGGAACTGGCCCTGAAAAAAACCTGGGAGGCGGTGCCGGAGCCGAAAATCGTGATTGTGGTCGGGGCCTGCGCGATTGGTGGGGGGCCTTACCGGGGGCATGAGCAGGTTAATGACGGCGCCGGTTTCCTCTTGCCGGTTGATCTGTATATTCCCGGCTGTCCGCCGCATCCACTGACGATTCTGGACGGTCTGTTGCGACTGGTCGGCAGAATCAAGGGCCGGCAAAAAAAATAGCCGGCGGGTTTAAACCCAGGCGGGCGGATAATCGATAATCACTAAAGGTTTCGGCGGTCTGCTTGTCGTGCGTTCGCGGTTCAGGCCAGGGTGTCGATAACCTCACCCAGAAGCTCGCTGACGGTTGCGGCGGCCTTGAGATTGGCTTTGACGGCTTGGGTCGAGGTCATGATCTTGACATATTCTCCGGCCAGGTCGACATTGGAGCCTGGGGTTTCAACCATGCCGCCATCCTGGTTTAATTCCTGGCGTAAGGGGCCGGGAGTGGTCTCGGTACTGAGGGTCGTGGTCGTTGTCCCGGTCGGACCCTCGTTGATGGTCAGTCGCAGGCTTTGATAGCCGTCGGTATTGAGATTGGCAATGTTGGTCGTGCTGGTCTGCAGACGTTGAAGATGGTTGTGGACGGCGTTCAGGGACGCATCAAGACGGCTGACCATGAAAATATCTCCCACAGATTAAAAAATACGCTTGACAAAGACCGGCTCTTTGAGCTATCTAGGCGCTCGCTTGGTCAGCCGGGGTAGCTCAGTCGGTAGAGCAGGGGACTGAAAATCCCCGTGTCGGCGGTTCAATTCCGTCCCCCGGCACCAGCAATTCAAATTAAAGGCGTTTCCATCCTGGTTGATGGGGCGCCTTTTTTTTGTTCCCTAAGTTTTGAGTATAGCAGGGTAGCGGCCGTAAATCCAGAGAACTTTTTCTTGCTCGAAAAATTTTCGCGTGGGGATTTGTTCTGTTGTTTTTATCATTTCTTACTTGTCTGCAGCGCCGCAATAGGTTAATAACCTTGGTTTAGGCCCTTTTGCCTGGCCTTTGTTTTAGGCCTGTCGGTTTTTATCGGGGAGCCGGTTTCTTTCCTGCTGGGCCAAGGGTTGTCGGCGAAGTTTAAATCGAGGATTGAAAGATGCAAAAAAACGATAAGATCTATGTCGCCGGACATCGCGGTCTGGTGGGCTCGGCTCTGGTCGCGGGCCTGCGGCGGGAGGGCTACGACAACCTTCTGCTGCCTTCCCGGACTGAGCTCGACCTGACCCGGCAGCCGGCGGTGGAGACTTTTTTCGCCCGGGAAAAACCCGATTATGTTTTTCTGGCCGCGGCCAAGGTGGGTGGAATCTATGCCAACCTGACCCAGTCGGCTGATTTCATCTACGAAAATCTGATGATTCAGACCAATGTGCTGCGGGCGGCGGCGCTCAACCAGGTCAAAAAACTGATTTTTTTGGGCAGCTCCTGTATTTATCCGCGTCTGGCGGCCCAGCCGATCCGAGAGGAATATCTGCTCAACGGTCCTCTGGAACCGACCAATTCCGCCTATGCGGTCGCCAAGATTGCCGGCATAGAGATGTGCAACTCTTTTAACCAGCAGTACGGAACCAATTTCGTCCCCGTGATGCCGACCAATCTGTATGGTCCCAACGATAATTACGATCTTTTGAGTTCCCATGTTTTACCGGCCCTGATCCGTAAGTTTCATCTTGCGAAGTTGGCGGCGGCCGGCAATGCCGCAGCCCTGGCGGCGGATGAAAGGCGATATGGGGTGATTCCCGATGCTTTCTATGCCAATCTGCGGCGCATCGCCGCGGCGCATGGGCGCAGGCTCCCTTTTCGAGAGGGGGACGCCGTCGGCAACGCGCCGCTTGCCAAGACGACGGCGGTCGAGCTCTGGGGTAGCGGGCAGCCGCGGCGGGAATTTTTATATGTTGATGATCTGGCCTCGGCCCTGCTCTTTGTGATGAACGAGTATGAAGCACGAGAACTGCTTAACATCGGCAGTGGGGTTGAGCATTCTATTCGCGAACTGGCGGAAATTGTTCGGGAAATCGTCGGTTATACCGGGGGGATTGTTTTTGACGCCACCCATCCGGACGGCATGCCGCGCAAGTTGCTGGATTCCAGTCGTCTGCATGGTTTCGGCTGGCGGCCGCGGTTTACACTTAAGGAAGGGATTCATGCGGCCTACGCGAGTTATCTTAAAGGAACTTGACTGATGACTGAAACCATCTCTACGGCCTGTTTCAAGGCTTATGATATTCGCGGGCGGGTTCCGGACGAGCTTAACGAGGAACTGGCCTGGCGTCTGGGGCGGGCTTACGCCGCATTCTTTAAACCGGTCCGGGTTGCTGTTGGTCGGGATGTGCGACTTTCCAGTCCGGCTCTGGCCGAGGCGCTGGCCCGGGGGCTCAGCGAGGGCGGAGTCGAGGTCCTGGAGCTCGGTCTTTGCGGCACCGAAGAGGTTTATTTCGCGACTTTCCATTATCGGCTTGACGGTGGTATCATGGTCACCGCCAGTCATAATCCTGCTGATTATAACGGAATGAAACTGGTTTGCGCGCAAGCTCGCCCTTTACATGGAGATTTCGGTTTGCCTCAACTTCGAGAACTGGTTGCGGGGGGGGACTTTCCCGCGCGGGCGGCACGGGCGGCGCAACGCCGGTCCCTGACTTTTCGCGATGACTATATTGAGCATCTGCTTAGTTATATCGATCTGTCCCGGCTTAGCCCCCCTGAAAGTCGTCGTCAATGCAGGTAACGGCTGCGCCGGGCCGGTCCTGGACCTGCTTGAACGCCGTCTGCCTTTTACCTTTATCAAGCTGCTCAATGAGCCGGACGGAACTTTTCCGCAGGGTATTCCCAATCCTCTGCTGCCGGAAAATCGTTCCCTGACGAGTCAGGCGGTGATCAGAGCGGGGGCTGATATCGGTCTGGCCTGGGATGGTGATTTTGACCGCTGTTTTTTCTTTGATGAGACGGGTCGTTTTCTTGAGGGTTATTATCTCGTTGGTCTGCTGGCTCAGCTTCGTCTGCAGCAGCATCCCGGCGCCAAAATCATTTACGACCCGCGTCTGACCTGGAATACGATTGATCTGGTCGGCAAGTCGCGGGGCGAGGCCGTGGTTTCTCGAACCGGTCATGCTTTCATCAAGGAGCGCATGCGCGAACTTGACGCCCTTTATGGCGGAGAGATGAGCGCCCACCACTATTTCAGGGAATTTTCCTATTGTGACTCGGGCATGATTCCCTGGTTGCTGGTCCTGGAGCTGCTTTCTCGCAGCGGGCGGCGACTGTCTGAGTTGGTGGATGAAAGAATCAGGCTCTATCCGGTCAGCGGCGAGATCAACTGCTCTCCGGCCGATCCCGCGGCGGCAATCGCCAGGGTTGAAAAGTATTTCCGGGAGCGGGAAAAGGTGCTGCGCAGTTTTTGCGTCGACGGTCTGACCCTGGAATTTGCCGACTGGCGTTTTAACCTGCGTTCCTCCAATACCGAGTTTTTGTTGCGCCTTAATGTCGAGAGCCGGGGAAATCAGGCTCTGCTGGAGGAACGGACCGCGACGATTCTGGCCTTGCTGCGGGAGGAAAAAGGCCCGGGTGGCGAATCCTGACCGGCGCTTGAAGTGGTTGAAAGCCAGACCCGGGCGCCGGTTTTTGTCCCCGCCATGGACATGACCGAGAACCTTAACTGATGTGAAATAAAAGAGCGCCCGCGCCCGACACGAAAACACGAATCGGAGAAAAAGATTTATATATCCTTTGCTTGAGCCGGTCGCCTCCTGAAGCTTGACCCTGCCGCCGGGAAAGGTTATATTCAGCTTTCATCGCCATCTTTTTTGCCGAAAGGCCGGAATTTAAACCGAAGGTTCTGAGACTGTAAACGATTTCCAGGAGATTGAATGTGACGGAAGAAAAAAACGAAAAAGAATTGGGTGGTGCCTCCGTGGTCGCAAATCATGGCGGCGTGCAGAAGAAGAAAGGTGGTCTCTTTCTTTTTGTGTCGACAGCGGTTTTTCTTCTGCTGGTTGTAGCCTCCGGGCTGGGTTTTCTTGATTATCAGAAACTTCGCAAACAGCTGGTTGAGGTTAATCGTAAAATTGTCTCCCTGGAGGCGGCGGAGGCGGAAACCGGTACAAGATTGCTGGCCCTGGAGGATGAAATGGTGGTTTGGGGGCTGAAGCGGCGCGTGCAGAAGATCGGCGCGTCGGTCAGGAACCTGCTTGATTTGCAGGATTTACTGAATGACAACCAGGATTTGCGAGCTGTGGTTGATGGTTTGGTCGAATCCCTGGGGGCCGAACAGAAAAAACTGGAAGAGGAAATTGCCGGGAGTGCACCGCGAAATTTTCAGTCCAGCCGGCTGCTTTGCCCGCCCTGTCCTCAGGCTTGCCCGCAATCGCGAATGATCATGTCTTTGCCGATCGCCTCGTCGACTCCGTCCACCCCGGCAAAGGTTTTGACCGCCGCCCCCTCATCCGGCACAGCCTGTATCGTGGCGCCGGAAGCCGGGGTTGAAACCGAATCGGGGTGGTCGAAAATTATTAACTTTCGAATCTTTGGCCATTGATCTTCATGGCTTCAGCTATCTCGAAGGCGGATGGTGGTCAAGATCTAGTTTGCGGCATCAATGCCGTAACTGAACTTCTGGCTCGGTCATCGCGGATTTTGACCCTGTATCTGCTGGATACAGGAGGCCGCCGGCTGAAGGACCTTGGGGAACGCGCCCGTGATCAGGGCATCAGCGTTAAGATAGTTCCGGGAAAGGCTCTGGATCGCCTCGCGAGCGGAATCAGGCATCAAGGGGTCGCGGCCCAGGTGGCGCCGTTTGTTTTCACGCCGCTGGTCGAGCTGCTCAGAACCTGCGCGCAAGCGCCATCGGGGGCTTTGTTGCTGGCGCTGGACGGGGTAACCGACCCGCGTAATCTCGGCGCTATCATTCGGACCGCGGTCGCCGCCGGAGTCGCCGGTTTGCTGCTGCCCGAGCGCCGCAGCGCCGCGATAACCCCGGCGGCCGCCAAGACGGCGGCCGGAGCCCTGGAAAAACTGCCCATTTGTCGCGTGGTTAATCTGGCCGACGCCCTGCAGCAATGCCGAGCGGCTGGTTTCTGGATCTATGGCGCCGCCGCTTCCGGCGGCGACGACCTTTATGCCGTCGACTGGGCGGCCTCGCTGGTTCTGGTGCTGGGTTCGGAGGACAAGGGTCTGCGGCCGATCATTAACCGGGCCTGCGATTTTCAAGTCTCCATTCCGTTGTCCCGGGAGAGTGAATCACTTAATGTCGGGGTGGCTGCGGCAGTCGCCCTGTTTGAAATCAAGCGCTGCCGCCGGATTAAAAATGAGCCCTTTTCGAGCTGAGTTTTCGGCCGTGAAAGGGTTGCCTGGTGGTTGTTTTCCCGTCGCTGACGGCGAGATCTTTCTGTTCCTGCCTCTGGCGCGGCAAAATTATTTCGCCGGCCCTGAACGCTCAGGGGGCAAAAATCGTCGCCAGGTCTGCCATGTCTGATTTTCTCGTGAAAAATTTCTGGCCGGAGCTGGCCGTTGTCCTGGTCGAACCGAAACTTGATTTAAATGTCGGGGCTGTGGCCCGGGCCATGAAAAATTTCAATCTTGGGCGTTTGTTTCTGGTGGCACCGAGCTGTGACCCGCTGTCCGACAAGTCTCGGGCGCTTTCCTGCGGAGCGGATGACATCCTGGAAGCAGCCCGGGTTTTTAATAATCTGGAAGAAGCCCTGGCCGGTTTTAAACTGGTGGTCGGGACCACCGCCCGCCTCGGCAAATATTGTCGTCCGGTGTTCACTCCGGCGCAGACGGCGGGTAAGATTGCTGAACTCGGGACCCGAGTGCCGGTGGCCATCATGTTTGGCCGGGAGGATTTCGGTCTGGGCCGCGAACAGCGCCGCCACAGTCATATGCTTTCTTCGATTCCGGTCAATCCGGAATTTTCCTCACTCAACCTGGCGCAATCCGTACTTCTGTACGGTTACGAGCTCAGTCGCCTCGAAGCTCAGCCAGGAAGATCGGAGTCCGCAGTTGCCGCTCTGGCGGCGCATACTGAATTGCAGGGGATGTACGCGCATCTGCGTCGGACTTTAAGTGCTGCCGGTTTTCTTGATCGCAGTAATCCCGATCATTTACTTGAATATCTGCGCCGGCTTTTCGGACGGGCGGCAATGACCAGCCGTGAAGTGCGGATTATCCGCGGTTTGATGAGCCTAATCGATAATCTGCTGCGGCGCGGAGCTGGTCTTTAGAAAGCCGTCAGTTTCTGAATCGCTTCATCCAGCCCCTCCAGCGAGAGGTGAAACATCGGGAAAACCCGGCCGATGGCGCTGATCGTCGGATGGCCCCAGTAGCGTTGCGGTATCGGGTTGAGCCAGACGCAGCGGCGAAAATGGGCCGCGATCCTTTCAAACCAGACAATCCCTGCCGTCTGATTGCTGTCGTAATAGTCGATAATTCCGTTTTCCATGAACAGTTCAAACGGAGCCATGCTGGCGTCGCCGACGAGAATAACCTTGTGATCGGGGTTCAACTCTTTGAGCACGTGTGCGGTCGGCACCCGTTCCCGGCTGTCGATTTCAGGACGGAGATAATCGTAGATCGAATTATGGAAATAATAATGATTGAGTTCGGCGAAATGGTTGACCGAGTTGGCGGCCGAAAAGAGCCGGTCCACCAGCTTGGCGTAAGGATACATCGAACCTCCGGCATCCATCAGCAAAAGGAGCTTGACATCGTTTTTGTGCTCCGGGCTGAAGACCAGATCAATCTCGCCGGCGTTGCGGCAGGCCCGGTCGATGGTTTTATCCACGTCAAGTTCAAAGCGGTTGCCGGTGCGGCGCAAGTGACGAAGTTTCTTTAAGGCGACCTTGATCTGGCGAATATCCAGGGTGACGTCGCGGCGGTAACCCTGAAAACGTCTTTCGGCCGCAATTTTAATGGCCATGCCGCCGCCGGCTTCGCCTCCTACCCGCAACCCTCCGGGATGATAGCCGCCGTGGCCGAAAGGTGAAGTGCCGCCGGTGCCGATCCAGCGGTTACCACCGTGATGTTCCTCCTTTTGTTCCTGAAGCCGCTCGGCAAACATCTTTTTAACGGTTTCCCAGTTGTATTGGGGCAGGTCCTTGAGCGCGTCGGGGGCAAGCTTTCGTTTCAGATTTTCCTGCCCCAGCCATTGCCAGAGTTCTGCAAAAATTTCCTGAGGAACTTCGAGGCCGGTGAAAAATTCGCGAAAAGCCAGATCGAAATGGTCGAACAGGGCTTCGCTTTTGACCAGCAGGGCCCGGCTCAGGTGGTAAAATGAAACCAGACTGCAGCCGGCGAAACCCCGGCTTAAGGCTTCCATCAGAGCCAGCCATTCCGTCGGGGTGACCATGATTTTGTGGGCTCGAAGGCAAAAAAAGAAACCGGTAAACATGCTGTGTCACTGGTGCGCGGCGGACGCTGTCCACCTGCCCTTGAAAAAGGATGGGTTTTATCCGGGCTCAAAGCCCGGCCGAATGATGGTAGGGCGCTGGTCGAGACGGATTTCAGCGCCGCAAGGAGGCCAGGGCGCCGCGTCGCTGGTAGGCGCTGCGTTGTCTGGCGGCGACCTCGTAATCATTCTCGTTTTTAAGCAGGGCTCCGAGAAAGGGGAGCTCCTTCTGTAGGTCGGTCTTGCCGCCGAGACCGGCCGCCAGCAGGGCCTTAAGCCAGTCGATCAGTTCGCTGGTCGAGGGTTTTTTGCGCAGGCCCTCAAGTCCGCGCAGCTGGTAGAAGGCCGCCATCGCCTCCTCGATGAGTTGTTGCTCAAGATCGGGAAAATGAACGCGGACGATGCGGCTCATCAATTCCGGCTGCGGAAATTCTATATAGTGAAAAACGCAACGCCGCAGAAAGGCATCGGGCAACTCTTTTTCCGAATTGCTGGTGATGATGATTGCCGGTCGCTGCCGGGCAGCGATGGTTTTTTTGGTTTCCGGAATATAAAAACGCATCTCGTCGAGTTCGGCCAGCAGGTCGTTGGGAAACTCGATATCGGCCTTGTCGATCTCATCGATCAGTACGACTACTGGTTCATCCGCGGCAAAAGCCTCGCCCAGACGGCCGAGTTTGATATAGTTTTCGATGTTGGAAACATCGTTGCCGCCGAAACGGGAATCGTTAAGCCGCTGGACGGTATCATAGAGATAGAGACCGTCCTGGGCCTTGGTCGTCGATTTGATGTTCCAGATCAACAAGTTGCGCTTCAGGTCGCGGGCCACGCTTTGCGCCAGCAGGGTTTTCCCGGTGCCGGGCTCGCCCTTGATCAGCAGCGGGCGGCCGAGGGCGATCGCCACATTGACATCATTTTGCAGGTCTTCGGAGACAATGTAGTCGCTGGTTCCGGAATAACGGTTGAAATCTTGCATGAGCTTTTCTCTGGTCCCTGTAAGGTTTAGAAGTTGATTGACGACTCACAAGTCATTTTCGGTTTAAAAAAAACGGGCCATGATCTGGTGCGAGTACTTTGCTGCGATTCTCGGGAGAGCCTTCAGCTTTGGGCCCTAATCTTCGATCCGGGGCTACGGGGTTTGCCCCCCGCAGGGGCGCGAATCCGAGGGATCTGGTTGATTTAACATTTTCAGCTGAAAATGTCACTGTCGTTTTTTAAAATAGGTATGAATCACGTAACCTTCAACAACGAAATTTTGCGAGGCGTTGCGGAACACCATCTGAACCATCGACACGGAAAAATGGCGGAACCGTTACTAAATTATTTGCTAAAACGCCGAGCACAGTGTTAGATAGTCGCACTGAAACTTACGGAGATAAACCTCCGCTTACCTTTGCGGACGAGTGAGGGAACCATGACGCGACATCAGGCAAACGTCCAGGAACAGTTTTTGAACCGGCTGCGGCGCGAAAAATGCCGGGTCAGTATTGAACTTTTAAACGGCACTGCCCGTGAGGGAAGGATCAGCAGCTTTGACGGCCATTGTCTGATTTTAAATGACGATTTCACAAGCCATCTCATCTACAAACATGCGGTCGCCATGCTGACTCCGACAGAGCAGGATGCTCCGGCCATGCGGGATTTTGGGGAGGAGAAACATTGACGGACATGACAGCGGAGAGCGAGGCGGTATCGGTTTACCGCGAACAAATCGAAAAATTTCTCGATCATATCGCTTTTGAAAGAGGCCTAGCGGCGCCGACGATTGCCGCCTACCGGGTTGATCTGGAGCATTTCGGACTTTATCTGGGGTCGATCGCGGCTCCGTCGGTCGCGGACCTGTCCGCTTACCAGATCAGTGAATATCTGGTCCTGCTCAGACAGACGTATGCCCGACGGACGATTCGCCGACGTTTCTCGGCGCTGAATTCATTTTTTCGTTTTCTTCTGGTCCGGGGTGAGATTTCGCGGCAACTGCTGGCCGGATTCAGCCTGCCTGCGATTGATCGGCATTTGCCCGAGGTGCTGAGCGTCGTCGAGATCAAAAAGCTGCTGGCGGCCCCGGATTCAGCGACGGTTCTGGGGCAGCGTGACCGCCTGATGCTGGAGGTGCTTTACGGGGCCGGGCTGCGGGTTAGTGAACTGGTGGCTCTTGAGTTGCAACAGGTTAATTTCAATCTCGGTTTTCTGACGATTCTGGGCAAGGGCGACAAGGAACGGATCGTGCCCTTACCGCAACCGATTATCGCCAGTCTGCGTGTCTATCTCGATAAGGGCCGGGAAAAACTGATTAAAGGCATGCTTTCACCCTATGTTTTTCTCAATCGTTCAGGGCGGCCCCTGAGTCGTGAAGGTTTCTGGAAAAATATTCGCCGCTATGCCCGTAAAGCCGGCATTCGTCAGAAGGTTTATCCACATTTGCTGCGCCATTCCTTCGCGACCCATCTGCTTTCCGGCGGAGCCGATCTCAGGGTTGTCCAGACTCTGCTGGGGCATGCCGATCTCTCCACCACCCAGATTTATACTCAGGTTGATGCCGAGCGTCTCAAGGAGGTCTATCGGCGCTATCATCCCCGGGCTGAAGGGTAAAAAGTTTGCTTACCGTGATCACATCCCATATCAATACCGATTTTGACGGTCTGGCCGCCATGCTGGCCGCGCGGCATCTCTTTCCTGAAGCCGTGATGGTCCTGTCCGGCAGTCCCGAGCGCAGTCTGCATGATTTTTTTCTCAATTCCTGCGGTTACGCCTATCCCTTTAAAAAACTCAAGGATATCGATCCGGCTCAGATCGGCAAACTGATCGTGGTCGATACCCGCCAAAAAGGCCGGATCGGGGCTTTTGCCGAGGTCGCGGCCCGGCCTGGGGTTGAGGTGGTGGTTTTTGATCATCATCCCGCGAGCTCCGACGACCTTGAAAACCCGGCCCGCCTGGAGCTGGCCGAGGTTGGCGCGGTGGTCACCCTGATGGTTGAAAAATTACGGCAACAGGGTATTCGGCTTCCGGCCGACGAGGCGACGGTCATGATGATCGGTCTTTATAAAGACACCGGTTCCCTGACCTTTCGTGATACGACGACCCGCGATTTCGCCGCGGCCGCCTGGTTGCTGGAACAGGGGGGGGACCTCGAAACCGTGGCCGAGGTTGTCAACAGTCCCCTGGACCGGGAACAGGTTTCTCTGCTCAACGATCTGCTTCTCTCCCGGAAAACCCTCTATCCTCGTGGTCTGAAAGTGGTGCTGGTCGAAGCCTGGCGGGATCATTACGTGGCCGATGTCGCCATGGTTATTCACCGGCTGAGAGAGATTGAACGACTGGAGGTGGTGATCGCCCTGTTACGGCTGGATGACAAGGTTTATCTGATTGGTCGCAGCCGCAGCCCGGCTCTGGACATGGGGCGTCTGTTAAGTCATTTCGGGGGCGGCGGTCACCATTCGGCGGCGTCCGCCGTGACCCGTGAGCAGACCTTGATTCAGTGCCGCGAAAAACTTATCGAGCTTTTGCAGGTGGAGGTGGTGCCTCCGCTGACCGCCGCCGATCTGATGACTGCGCCGGTGTTATCAATTAAATTAGCCACCCCGCTGGCTGAAGCCGCATCGTTGCTGACCCGCTACAATATCAATGTTCTGCCGGTGATCGATGAAAAAAGTACCCGGCTGGCCGGAATTATTTCCCGTCAGGTGGTGGAAAAGGCCCTGTATCATGGTTTACAGCAGCTCGCGGTCAGTGAGTATATGACCACCGATTACGAACCCATCGCTCCGGGAGATGATCTTAATCGAATTAAGGAGCTGATTATTGAACGTAATCAGCGTTTTCTGCCGGTGGTCGATGGGCAGCTCAGAATTATCGGAGCGATTACCCGCAAGGACCTGTTGCGGGCCTTGTATGATCAGGAAGAAGACCGTGGCGGTTTTTTTGCCGGGGAGCCTGAGGCGGTGCGCAAACTTCGCCGGAAGAATGTCAAGGGGTTGCTGCAGGAAAGTTTTCCGGCCGCGCTGTTGTCGATTCTGTCCCGCCTCGGAAGCCTTGCCGACGAGCTCCAGCTTAATATCTTTCTGGTCGGCGGGGTGGTGCGCGATCTTCTTCTGCGGCGGCCCAATCTCGATCTCGATATCGTGGTTGAAGGCGATGGCATCGCCCTGGCCCAGGCCTACTGCCGGAAGTATTCCGGCCGCTGCCATGGACATGAGCCTTTTCGCACGGCGGTAATTATGACTGCAGAGGGTTATAAACTAGATATCGCCAGTACCCGCATGGAATATTATGACGCTCCCGCGACCCTGCCCAAGGTTGAAAAGAGTTCCTTGAAGGTTGATCTTTACCGGCGCGATTTTACAATCAATACCCTGGTGGTTTCCTTGAACCGCGCCAGCTATGGCGAGATGCGTGATTATTTTGGTGCCGGGCGTGATCTTAAGGAACGCAGTATCAGGGTTTTACATAATCTGAGTTTCGTCGAAGACCCCACCCGGATTTTCCGCGCGGTTCGTTTTGAACATGAATTTGCCTTCAGTATCGGACGTCAGACCTTGCATCTGATCAGAAATGCGGTTAAGGTCGGTTTTGTCCGGCGGCTTTCCGGCGCGCGGATTCTGCATGAACTGAAGCTGATCTGCGCTGAACCGGATCCCCTCCCGATTTTTGCCCGAATCGGTCGCCTGAATCTCTGGCGGGAAGTTTTCCCTGAACTTAAGAACCTTAAGATCGACCGGCGTGATGAACTTTTCCAGGCGGCCCGTGAGGTGGTTAACTGGTATGAATATCTTTATTTGAAGGAGAAACTGGAGGCCTGGAAACTTTATTTCCTCTGTTTTATGGATGGCTTGGGACAGGCTGAGGCGATCTATTGCGCCCAGCGCCTGGGTTTCGATGCCAATGCCGGCCGGCGTTTCATCACTGACCGGCAGCGTGGCATTGAAACCGCCGTCGAGTTGGACCAGCGCTGTCGACGGCCGCGCGGCTTTAGTAATTCCGAGGTCTACGCTCTGTTGCTGGGACAGCCTCTGGAGGTCCTGCTGTATGTCATGGCCGGCCATCAGAACGAAAAGGCCAAGAAAGCGATTTCTAATTTTATTACCCATCTGCAGTTTGTTGAACTTGACATCAACGGTCATGATCTGATCGCCGCGGGCCTGACCCCGGGGCCGCGTTTCAAGGTCATTCTGGACCGGGTCCGGGAAGCCCGGCTTGACGGTGAGGTTCACGGCCCGGCCGAGGAACTGGCTCTAGTCGAACGCTTGCGGCGGGAAGAAAAAACTTTACCGAAAGGATAGCTCGAAAATGCGCGAAGCCTACCATTGCCCGAGTTGTAAGCAAGAGCTGTTTCGTTACCGCAATCCGGTGCCGACGGTTGATCTGCTGATTTCCTATCAGGGGGGAATTGTTTTGATCGAGCGCCGTAACCCCCCGCCAGGCTGGGCCCTGCCCGGCGGTTTCGTGGATTACGGCGAAAGCCTGGAGGCCGCGGCCCGGCGGGAAGCGCTGGAGGAGACGGGTCTGCTGGTCGAGTTGACCGGGCAGTTCCATACCTATTCTGAACCCGGCCGCGACCCTCGCCAGCATACCATTGCAACCGTTTTCACGGCTCAGGGTCGCGGCCGGCTTCAGGCCGGAGATGATGCCGTTGCGGCGGCGGTGTTTTCTCCCGGTCATCTTCCGGAACGGATAGCTTTCGACCACCGGCAAATCCTGGCGGACTATTTCAGCAGAATATTTTAAAAGTTAGCGATGCTTTATCGCGAGAGTTGAGCATGCGTAAATTATTCTTGATGTTGTCTTTATCATGTTTTTTTCAGCTGACGTTCACTGGCGGGTCGGCGCCGGCCGAGGAATTTTCTCTGGTTCGAGCGCGCCCGGCTTTACAAACCACGGTTCTGCGCGGTTATACCAGAGCCCGGCGGCAGCAGCACTTGGTTGCCGAAGAAAGCGGTCGCTGCCTGGAGGTCAACGCGGATGTCGGTGACCTGATTCCGGCTGCGGGCAGCTACGCGACCCTGGACACGACCTTTCTTGATCTGGAACTGCAAGCCAATCAGGCCGCCTGTGAGCGGCTGGCCAATCAAATGGCCTACTGGCAGCGGGAGTTGCAGCGTTTTCGCAGTTTGAGCGGCGGGCAGGCGGTGGCCGAGGCCCGGGTGCAGGAGTATGAACAGCAGTTTGATCAGGCCCGTCTGGGCCTGGCCGAGCTTAAGGTCAAGGCCGAGATCTTACAGGAACGGCGGCGGCGTTGCCGCATAATGGCCCCGCCCGGCTGGCGTCTGATTGAACGTCGGCTGGAGCCGGGAGAATGGCTGGTGCCCGGTCAAATCGTTGGGCTGGCCGGAGATTATCGTGGTCTGGTGGTGCCTTTTTCCCTGACCATGGAACAGTTTCGTCGGCTGGAACAGGAACTGGCCGCCGGCACCTTGTCTTTGTCGACGGGGGGTGATAACCCGGTTGCAATTCCGGCGCGGCTCTTTCGGGTCTCGCCGGCCTTTTCCGCCTCCACCCGTAAAATCGAGATTGAACTTGAAGTCAGTGAAGGTCTGGAAGATCGGCGCGGCGGCATTGTTCTCGAATTGCTTTTGACCCTGCCGGAAGCCGGAGGCGTGGTCGAGGTTCCGGCCGGGGCCCTGTTTGAACGGTATGGGGCGACCTGGTTGGTTCGCGACGATGGCGTCGAGGTTCGGGTAATCAAGGTGGGGGTGGGCCTGGATGGTTATGTTCAGATTGTCGGAGAGCGGCTTAAGGCCGGCGAGCTTTTTCGTTATATTGCTCCGTCGCTTTCGTCATCGGTTAAAGAGTGAGGCTCGATGCGTTTTTTGGTAAAATTTTTCCTTGAACAGAAGGTTCTGATCAGTCTGCTGTTTCTTTTTCTGATGGTGATCGGCGGTGTAGCCTTGCTCGAGTTGCCGGTGGAGCGTTATCCCAATGTCAACATGGGCAAGGTGATGATCACCACCTTTTTGCCCGGAGCTTCGCCCCAGGATGTCGAAGCCCTGGTGACCCGGGCGCTGGAGGACGCCCTGGACGATCTCGAAGAGGTTGAATTTATTAAGTCGACCTCCTATCGTGGGCGTTCCAGCATGATTGTCAAATTTATCGATGATACGGATTATGACAATCTTTATAAAGAATTGAGGCTGCGGGTGCTCGGCGCGCTGCCGGATTTGCCCGCCGGAATCGAGCCGCCGGAGTTTCAGGAGGTTGATGTCAGTTACTGGCTGCCGGTGGTGAGCGTGAACCTGGTCGGAGAACGCGACAACCACGCCCTGAGCCTGATGGCCGAGGAAATGAAGCTCTTTCTCAAAAAAATCGCCGGGGTCGAAAATGTCGAACTTACCGGCGAACTTGTGCGGGAATTTCATCTTCTGATCGATCCGGTGCGGCTCGAGAAGCTGGGACTGACTTTCGAGGATGTCGCTCGAGCCCTGCAGGCCGCCAATTTATCCCTTCCGGCCGGTGATTACGAGAATCGTGACGGCGAATTTGTCGTGGTCGTCGACGAGCTTTTCCGTGGTCCCGAAGACGCCGCGGAAATTATCCTGCGACGGGACGGTGACGGTTCCTTTGTGACCTTGGCCGAGGTGCTCAGCCAGGCCCGGTTCGCCTATCGGGATCCCCTTTATCTTTCCTCGGTGAATGGGCGTCCCAGTGTCGGTCTGAAGGTCGTCAAGAACGATCGCGGCAATGCTCTGAAAATCGTCGCCGAGGTGGAAAAGGTGGTGGCTCGTTTTGCCGAGCGTCTGGAAAAGGAGGGGGTCGAAGTGGTTCTGACCCATGATCAGCGGATCCATCTGGATGACTCGATTAACACCCTGGGTCTGAATCTGGTCTGTGGCATTCTTCTGGTTACCTTGGTGGTCTGGCTCTTTATGGGCTGGCGCAATGCCCTTTTGACCACGGTCGGGATTCCCTTTTCTTTTCTCTGCACCATGATCGTCATGTACGTTACAGGCAACTCACTCAATAAAATCACCATCTTCGCCTTTGTCCTGGTCAGCGGCATCATCGTTGATGATGCTATTGTCGTGCTGGAGAATATTTACCGGCGGCTGCAGGAGGGGGAACATCTGCGCCTGGCGGCGCTCAATGGGACCGTAGAAGTCGCCTGGCCGGTAATCGCGGCCACGGCGACGACGGTGGCCGCCTTTTTGCCGATGCTGATCATGAAGGGTTCGACCGGCGAATTTTTTGCCTTCATTCCTAAGACAGTAAGCTTTGCGCTGGGGGCGTCGCTGTTTGAATGCCTGGTGATTTTGCCGAGCCATTTTGTCGATTGGCCGGGGGCCGCCGGGCTGGAGCAGGCCGACGGTGGAACGGCAGTGCGTGAACCCCGGATGATGGTCTGGCTCAAACGTTTCAATGTTTGGGTTTTGTCCTGGATGCTGCGTTTTCGTTTTCTCACCCTGGCCGGAATCGGGGTTTTATTCGCGGGCGCCATGCTGATTCTTTATCTTTCCATGAGCGGAATCGTGCCCTTGATCAAAGTTAAATTTTTCCCGGACGACTACACCCTGTACTATGTCGAGTTTCTGGGGCCGCAGGCCGCCACTCTGGAGCAGACCAACCAACGCCTGATGGAAGGGAGTCGTCTGATTCTGAGCGGCGGTCCGGGTCAGGCTGCCTCGGTGATGGCGCAGGCCGGATTTTACATCAATGAGGATTATCAGCCGGTCTGGGGGAATAATGTTGGTCATCTGGCGGTTACTCTACCGGCCCGGGCGGAGCAGGATTTCCCTGGTAATCCCGGTAATGATCCCATGCTGTTTCTCGAACATGTGCGCCAGCTGGTCGCCCCTCTGGCCGGTCTCGGGTGGCAGTTGCGGGTCAGACCGGAAAAAGAAGGTCCTCCGGCGGGCAAGGATGTTAATGTCCGGGTGATCGGAACCGACGAAAAGGCGGTGCAGGCACTGGCTGCCAGGCTCGATGATTTTTTGCGGCGAGACCCGCGACTGCAGCCGGCCTTGACGGATTTTTCCAGTAATCAGGGGGAACCGAGCCGGATTTATCGACTCAAGGTTGATCAGAAGAAGGCGGCCGAGTACGATTTGAGCCGAGCCCAGGTGGCGGCCCTGGCGGGGGCGGTCCTGGATGGCCGTTATGTGGGCAAGTTTCGCGCCTGGGATGAAGACCTTGATCTCAAACTGAAAATCGATCCCGACGAGTTCGAAAAGCCGGGCGACGCCCTGCGGCTACCTTTTTTGGCGACGGACGGCGGCGGTCTGCGCCTGGGAGACCTGGTGACGGTCTCGTTCACGCTGGAACCGGGTTATCTCAATCGTTACAACTCCAGTCGGGAAATAACCCTGACCGCCAACCTCGATAGCCGCAGCCGCCTGTCGCTGCCGAGCGTGGTTCAGATCGTGAAACAATATTATCACCGAATCGCGGCAGACTACCCTGGGGCGGAGGTTGATTTCGCCGGAGAATTTGAAAGCACCAGACGTTCCTATACCTCCTTGGCTTACGCCTTTATCATCGCGGTGCTGGCCATCTACATGATTCTGGCCTTGCAGTTTCAGTCCTATCTGCAGCCTTTGATCATTCTTTCGGCGGTGGTTTTTGCCCTGATTGGGGTGGTGTTCGGCAAATTTCTGACCCAGGGGCTCTTTACCGTTAACAGCTTTATTGCCGTGGTCGGGGTTACCGGGGTGGTGGTCAACGATTCCCTGGTCCTGATCGATTTCATCAATCGCGCCTATCAACGCAGCGGCGACCGCCGCGCCGCGATCGCCGAAGGGATTCGGCTGCGTTTGCGCCCGATTCTCCTGACGACTCTGACCACGACCCTGGGCCTGCTACCGATGGCCATCGGTTTTCCTTCTTATTCGCTGGTCTGGGGCAGCATGGCCTCGACCTTTGTCACCGGTCTGTGCACGGCAACCTTTCTGACGATTTTCATCGTGCCGCTGGAGTGGGATCTTCTGATGGCCTTGCAGGATCGTCGGCGCGGGCGCAAGCTGTCGGCGCCGGGGGGATCGTTTCCGCAAATTTAAAACCCGCTGCCGCTGTCAATGAAACCGTTTCGGGGCCGGTAAAGCGGCAGTCGATCTTGGGGCTGGGCCGGGAGGCGGCTTGTTTTTTTTTCAGCCAGGCCGGGTATATTTGCTGGTGAGGTACGGATAACGCATGAAGGGTATGATGTGGGTTTGAAGGTTTGTCGGTTTGACGCAAGATCATCTTTTATGACAGCTTCAGTTTTTAAAGGTCAAAGGCCTGTGAAATCAAAATTGAAACCGTGGTTTGTCTGGAGCCTGGGATTGCTGGTTTTCTTGTCGGCGGTCGGAGCGAGGGCGGAATCAGAGTCCGATTCCGCGGCTAGGTTGTGTTTCTCGGAGTGCTCTGTTACCGCAGCCCCAGTGAGACCATTCGGTGCTGGCGGCCGCTGGCGCGATATCTCGACGAGCGTCTTGCCGGGACTACTTTTGTCGTGGTCCGGCTGGCCTTTGATGGGATCGAGGCGGCCGTTGCCGAAAGGCGGGTCGATTTCATTCTCACCAACCCGGCGATTTATATCAATCTGGAGCCGAAATACGGAGTCTCCCGGATTCTGACGATGATTCATAGTGAGGGCGATCGTCGCAGCGACCAGTTCGGCGGGGTGCTTTTTCATTCGGCGGCAGAGCCGCAGCTGAACCGGCTCGCGGCCTTGCGCGGCGCATCTCTGGCGGCCCCCAATGAAGACTCGATGCCCTGGCTGGCCCTGCGCCGGGAAATGGAGGAGCAGGGCTTGTCGATTGAGGGTGATCTGCGCGCTCTGAAATTTACAGACTCCCACGATCTGGCGGTCTACGAGGTGCTTGCCGGCCGCGTCCAGTTTGGCGTCGTGCGTACGGGAGTGCTGGAACGCATGATCCAGGAAGGCCTGCTGGTCAGGAGAAAACTGGCGGTGGTGCATGAACATGGCGGCGGCAAAAACCATCTCCCTTTTCTGCATTCGACCCGGGCCTATCCGGAATGGCCTTTGGCTCGGCTGGCACATACGGAGGCTGATCTGAATAAACAGGTGGCCCAGG